>OMII01000077.1 GCA_900299055.1 Pseudomonadota bacterium
ATAAGAGACAGTTCCGTATGTGCGAATGAGCGAGCTCCCGAAGGACCTGGCTTCGAAGCTCAAGATTCAAGCTGATGCTCCGGATTACCTAAAGATAATCTCAATTGAACCCTCTTTTGCAGTGATTCAGCGATCCCCGGCAGGAGAGCCCAAGAGGAGTGGGAAACGGTAATTTATTTTGATCAAGAAACGTTAAGGGCAGGTCTATGAACGCAACAAGGCGGTATTTCGGAACAGATGGAATTAGAGGGGTAGCCGGGGTAGCTCCACTCGATCCCGAGACCTTGGTAAGGTTAGGTAAAGCAGTCGCAAAGATCTTCACCGAAGATGGCAAGAGGCCGCGGGTCCTGCTTGCTAAAGATACTCGTCTTTCGGGATATATGATTGAAAGCTCGCTGGCCGCCGGAATTACCGCGATGGGAGCAGATCTGATGTTGTGTGGGCCTGTTCCGACCCCCGGTGTGGCGTATCTTACGAAAAGTATGCGAGCAGACGCGGGTATCGTTATCTCGGCGTCACATAATTCATTTGAGGATAATGGAATCAAGATCTTTGGCGCAGATGGATTCAAGCTCCCAGATGAGCTTGAGGTTCAGGTGGAAGAGCTGCTCGAGCCAGGTGTCTTGGATGGCAAGACAGTAGAGGCTGGAGCTATAGGAAAAGCATTTCGAATTGATGATGCGATCGGTAGGTACACTGTCTTTTTAAAGGAGAATTTTCCACGCGAACTTTCCCTGGACGGGGTTAAGGTTGGACTCGATTGTGCGAATGGCGCAGCGTATATCGTTGGCCCCCAGACCTTGAGCGAGCTTGGCGCCGAAGTTGTTTCGCGTGGAGTGAGCCCGAGTGGAAAGAACATCAACGCAGGTTTTGGTAGTCTGTATCCGGATGTGGTTGCTAAGCTTGTCGTTGAGCAGAACCTTCATGTGGGAGTCGCACTCGATGGTGACGCGGATCGGTGTATTTTAGTGGACGAAAAAGGTCGCATCCTCGACGGCGATATTTTGCTTGCGATATGTGCGCTCGATATGAAGGCGCGCGGTGTCCTTCGAAAGGACCTCGTAGTCGCAACAGTCATGTCGAATCTCGGACTAGACACTCTCTTGGGCCAGCACGGCATTAGAGTGATCAGAACGGGCGTGGGAGATAGGGCGGTGCTTGAGGAGATGATTCGTCAGGGTGGGCAATTGGGAGGGGAGCAATCCGGCCACACAATTTTTTCTGACATCTCAACGACAGGAGATGGTTTGCTTACTGCCCTGATGGTGATGTCCATAATGGAGCGTCAAGGTAAGCCACTTTCTGAGCTTGCGGCGGCCTTTACGACGTTCCCCCAGAAGCTTATCAATGTGAAGGTTTCAAGTAAGCCGCCGCTGGAATCGATTCCAGCGCTTTCGAAGGCAATTGAGCAGAAAGAAAGAGAGCTCGGCACAAAAGGGCGAATCTTAGTGAGGTATTCCGGCACGGAGAACAAAGCTCGGGTGATGGTTGAGTGTGAAGATGAAGTTTCGTGCAAGAAACACGCGGAAGAGCTGGCGGAGCTTCTGGAACGGGAGCTGGGGGCTCTGTGACCGAATATCCACGCGGAAACTTTGGTCAGATAAAACTAGCAAGCGGTTCAACGTGGAGTGCGCCGTCCACAGAGGAGATGGCGCGTATGGACCTGCTGACGATTGAGCGGGGCACGTCGGCGGGTGTTCTCATGAAGCGGGCAGGACTAGCGGTTTCTCAGGCACTGCTTAGACGCTTTCCTAACGCACGTGACGTTGTGGTTCTGTGCGGCCCGGGCAACAACGGCGGAGATGGGCTCGTTGTCGCCAAAGAGCTGCGTGGCTGCGGGCTTTGCGTCCGGGTTGTTGTTACTGCTGCAGATAAATATTCAGAGGAGTTTCTTCTTCAGCTCGCAGAGCAAAGCGAGGTGTGTGTACTTGATGCGGGTAGAACCGCACTGTTCCCACCCGGAGTGGCGCTGCGAGTGATTTCACCGGAAGGGCTTCAGGTTTTACTGCGTCGGTGTGATGTTGTAGTTGATGCTCTTCTCGGTACGGGACAGCGGTCGAGTCCGCGTCAGTCGATAGCTGAGGTTATTCAGCGTGTAGAGATGGCGCGCTCGCAGGGCGCGAGGTTCCAGGTAGTGTCCGTGGATGTGCCAACTGGGGTAGATGCGGATACGGGACAGTTGTTTACTCCGCATATCTCAGCTGACCTCACCGTGTGTGTGCAGGCGATTAAGAGGGGACTGCTTCAGTTTCCTGCTCGTGCGGTGTGCGGGGCTATAGAGAGTGTTTCGATCGGCATTCTCGAGGCTGAGCCATGCGATTTTGTAGCGCTTGAGGGCGCGGCGTTGCCAGTGCTCGGCAAACGAAGGGCAGATTCACACAAGGGAGATTTTGGCAGAGTGGTGGTGGTTGGTGGTTCTCTGGGGATGCCAGGGGCGCCATCTCTTACCGCTCTGGCGGCACTATGCGCGGGAGCCGGAACGGTCTCATGGGTTACCAAGCGTTCATGGTGTGCGTCGTTCGCGCTTGCCGAATGTATGCGTGAGGTCCTGTCAGACGATAGCGATACTTTTGGGCCGGGGGACGCAGAGGAGGTCTTGAGTCTGCTCGGACGCTTTGACGTTGTGATTCTTGGGCCAGGCATGGGTCTCACGAAAGGGACGGGAGAGTTCTTGTCTCGGTTGTGCGACGGAATCCGAGTTTTAGGGAAGCGAGTCGTGCTGGACGCGGACGCAATTAATCAGGTGTCGATTTTAGGAATCGATTTACGCGGGCTCGATGGTGTTATTACACCCCATCCAGGCGAAGCGAGTCGGATGCTTGGGCGTCCAACCCCAGCTCTTCAGGCGAATCGATTCAATTCAGTTCGAGAGTTGTGGCAGAAGTACGGGGTTGTTGCGGTTCTCAAGGGAGCAGGGACCCTGGTATACGGGGACCAGGGTGGTAGAATTGTGTGCTGTGGCACTCCGTATCTAGCGACTGCTGGTAGTGGGGATGTCCTCGCCGGAATTATTGGTGCACTGTGTGCGCGGTGTGAATCGGCTTTTGACGCGGCAAGCCTGGGTGTTTGGACTCATGCAGTCGCAGGTATTCGCGCGAGTGAGGTAACAGGAGGGCCGATTCTGGCCTCGGATATAGCGCGAGCAGCTTCTGGGGTTATAGGAGGGCTTGAGGCGTGAGAAGCTTTATCCTCGCAACTGAAAAGGATACCGAAAAGATAGCGACCGAACTGGCTGCTGTGTTTCGGGCAGGAGATTGCGTAGGCCTCTCGGGTGAGTTGGGAGCAGGAAAGACTACGTTTGTCAGATATGTTGTTGAGGCCATGGGCGGCGATGCTCGAATTGTGTCCTCTCCCTCCTATACGCTAGAGCACGACTACGGTTTGCCGCTGGGCGTCAGGATGGAGCACTGGGATTTATATCGAGTTCGAGAGCTCCCGGACGAGCTCCGAGAACCTCCAGGACCCCATGTTATTCGGCTTCTTGAGTGGCCGGAGCGCTGCCCCGAACTAGAGAATCTAATTACGATTAGTTGCTCTTTCACCGTCGAAACTGATGGCTCCCGCAGACTGAAGGTGTCTAGCCACGATGATCCGTCTCGTCTCAGTCGGCTACATGACGGGGGTGTGGTGTGAGTATGAGCCGCTCTCCAATAGTTGTGATGAAGTTCGGGGGCACCTCGGTTGGTGATGTGGCGAGGGTAAGGGGAGTCGCCGACATCGTTGCCCGATATCGCAATGAGCATCCGGGGGTTGGAGTGGTCGTTGTGCTTTCAGCGATGGCTGGGGAGACGAATCGGCTTGTGTCTCTTGCAAAAGAGTGTGTCGATCGGCCTAGTCCACGAGAGCTCGATGTATTACTTGCAACTGGAGAGCAGGTCACCATTGCTCTTCTTGCGATGCGACTGCAGCAGCTTGGTGTGCAGTCGAAGAGCCTTCTTGCGCCGCAGGCGCGTATTTCCACAGACAGTCGGCATACAAACGCTCAGATTGAACAGATCGACTGCACAGCGGTCGAAGAGGTGATTGCTAGGGGTGGAGTTCCTGTTGTCGCGGGATTCCAAGGGATTGCCGAGAGTGGTGATATTACCACGCTTGGCAGAGGTGGATCCGATATCACTGCAGTGGCGTTGGCCGCCGCTTTGCGAGCTGAAACCTGCTTCATTTATACCGATGTGCCCGGTGTTTTCTCGACCGATCCTCGGATGTGTCGCGAGGCAAAGCTTCTTGAGCGAGTATCTCATGAGGAGATGCTTGAGATGGCGAGTCTGGGAGCGAAGGTTTTGCACACCCGGTCAGTATATTTTGCGATGCGGTACTCTGTGCCGCTTGTGGTCTTGTCGACGTTCGAGGGGCCGTTCAGGCCGGGTCGGAACGGTACGTGGATAGTCAGTGAGGAGGAGCTTATGGAGAAGCCTGTTGTCACCGGAGTGACCCATCGTCTGGATGAGGCGCAGATCACAATTGAGGCGTTGCCCGATGCGATTGATGCTATGGCCAGGCTTTTCGATGCTCTGTCAGAGCGCGATGTGTACATCGATATGATATCCCAGGAGAGTGTGGGTGGCGATGTAATTAATGTCAGCCTAACCGTGCCAGACGATCAGAGTATCGTTGCTCTGGAGACTATCCGCGCTCTCATTCCGGATCTGCAAGCGAATGGAGTTGCGGTTGAAAGAGATATCGCCAAGGTGTCGGTTGTGGGTATCGGTATGCGCTACCATACCGGAGTGGCGGCGAGAGGTTTTAGGTGTCTTGCCCGTGAGAATATTGACGTGCAAATGATCAACACCTCGGAGATAAAGTTGTCAGTGTTAGTGGCTCGTAAGTACTGCGACGCTGCAGTTCGGGCCCTGCACGCCGAATTTACCGGGGATTTGAGCGCTGTAGAATCGAGCAACCCGTAGCGTTCTCGACCAGGATGTCTTTAGGCGTAGTCCGTATCTTCGATGTAGGTTTTTACCTGCTCTATGATTTCCTGTAGGTCAGATGACCACCTTGACCGCTGGTTAAGATCAGCGTCGAACTCCCGGCCGAGGTCCTCTATCTTCGACACCATGCGGTGCAGTAACTCCACAGCGTCTTTCTGCCAATAGGAAAGGAGGTGTAGCTTCACAGCGTCTGGCTCGCGCTCATAGTCTGGAAGGGTGTGACTTTGGCCGCATAGAAATCGCCCGAGCTGCACTGACGAATCAAAGTCTCGTTCAGATAGAAGGTAATTGAGCTCCCCCCTGCACTCCTCCAGATCGTCGCACATCTTAAGAAGGCGATTCCAAGAGTTGTCGACAAAGGCCTCTGGAGCCTCAGGTGAAAAGGATTCGACCAAGAGTACGTGCTCTACAAGCTGGCCGAGAAGTCCGTGAAACTCGGCGGCGAATTCGATGCTAGCAACCTCGTTGGGACTTAAGCCGCGAAATGCGGCGATGCTTGATGCTCGTTGAAACGCATACTTAAGAGCGATCGTGACTGCGTAGGCCCCGACCAAGGCGCAGAAAGCGAGGCTTAGAGCGAATGCTGGCGTGCTGGCAAGTTCTTGAACGTTCATAAGGTAAGCCGATTCATACGCTCATAGATGTATAGCGTATCAACGAGTACCTGTCTTGACGCTTTTTCCTGATGAAAGCCGCCTTAGGGTCGCCTGCTGTCGACGAAACTCCGTCGCCTTTACGGCAGGGAAGCCCATATAGTCGCCCGGATGGTCGATTGATGAGATGACTCCAGCGTGCCCCCCCACCCGAGATCCCGCGGCTATCGTCACGTGATCTGCCACGCCTGCTCCGCCGCCGAGTACAACGCCACGTTCGATATGACAACTCCCAGCGATTCCCACTTGGGCGCAAATGATAGCGTGAGACTCAATTTTTACGTTATGTCCAATTTGGACCTGATTGTCGATCTTGACGTAAGAGGCAATGCTTGTGGCTCCGACGGTTCCGCGGTCGATACTAGAACACGCTCCAATCTCAACGTGGTCACCGATTTGTACGATACCGACCTGGGGCACTTTGCTGATTCCGGTCTTAGGGTCTGTTAGATAGCCGAAGCCATCCGCGCCAATCACGACATTGTTGTGAATAATGCAGTGAGCTCCGACTGAGCAGCCTTCGCGGACCGAAGTGCCGCTGTGTATGTGTGTATTACTCCCAATAGAGACGCCGGGATATAACACGACGTTGGCTTCAAGGGTTACGTTGGTCGCGAGTGAGCACAGCTCGCCAACCACGCAGCCAGGACCAATAGTTACTCCGTCTGCAATCGTAGCTGAGGGGTGCACGGTGGCAGATTTGTGAACTCCGTGCTGTCTCGGGTAGGGCGAATAGAATTCGGGTATGAGTGAGATGAACGCTCGCTGTGGGTCTGGGGTGACAATCAGGGTGCAGCGTAGCGTTGTCGAATCAAAGTCTGCTGGGAGAGAGTCGACTAACGCGACCATTCTCGGGAGTTCATGGAGCTTTCGTATGAGTGAGTGAGGTGACTTTGCTCGGACAAAGGTAACCCCTCCCGCCACGGGGGCTTCAAGGGGGCAAAGGCATGAGACCTCAAGCTGGGCGTCCCCATGTAAGGCGCCTCCCACGTGCGTAGCCAGTTGGGTGGCAGTAAGGATATTGGTTCGAGGCTTCATGGTCTTGTTCTCCCATCGCTGCCATGACTCAGTAGTGCAGTCAGTGGCTAGCACGAGTGAAGCATAAATGAGCGTGAAGCGCCATTATTGGCATCGCGCCAGCCCCTGGGATGTGCAGCTCGGCTACGCTCCCAAATCGGCGGCGGGTAGCGCCATGAGTGCCGCGGTTCTAGTTAATGGGATTGTGAGGAGGTTCTCTGTTTTAGCTAGAACTAGGGGTGCTCATCGAGCAGGACGTGTAGCGGGAATATTCCACTATAAAAAAATGGCACCCTCATGTTGCCATGAGAGTGCCCCTGTATTTCGGTAGTCATCTCTGTCTTTCGCAGCCAAAAAGGGGAAGCTAAGTACATGGGGAGGGATTTTTGACTGCGCTCTCCGTCGATGCCTCCTCTTATTATGGTACGGGCCACTCAGCGAGGCTGTCAAACAATCACTCTGTGGAGGGATCGCTTATTCGTAATGCGATTTACTCGCACGAGGGTCGGCAACTAGTCAGGCTCACAGCTAACAAGAGGGTGCTCGTGATTAAGAAGTTCTGCCGCGGCCGAGTAATTCTGCGGTTTCCTGGTACGAATTGGTCGGTAGGTGCCAAGTCCAGGTTGAGTGCATCTCCCTAATTGCGTCTACCTGAGCGTAGAGAGACTGAAGATGGAGGGGGATCGCTGAAGAGCTGCCATCCCCGGGGATAAGCTCAGTGAAGCGGTTCGCCGACTCTGCCCGGGATGGAGTGCGACGTCCGTGCGTCAGGGAGTATATCCAGTCGCTTGCTGCGCGCCAGTCTTTGACTACGGGATCGTTTGATGTGTCAGCGTAGTTAAGGTTGCCGACGGCCATCACCGCAGCTGATGAGAGGTCGAGGCCGAAGCCGAGTTTTTGCAGTGTCAGGGACGCAACTTGACAGGGTTCGCATTCAAACCTCGCAAGAAACTCGCCTGTAGTGGCTCCATCCCTTAAAAGTGTGCGGACTTCGGCTAAATCCTTTACCCCGGCGCTTAGGAGTAGGCACGATCCGAGAGCCTGTGCGAAACCGATCAAGAGGCCCGAATCAGGTCCGAGGGCTGAGGCGCTTGAACCGAAATGGTAACCGATCTCAATTGAGTTCATCATGTGTCGAGTTATAGGCATCCATATCCGCTCAGAGGATGTTTTGGTGATGAGCCCCTGTGAAATGAAGTTAACTGCAGCCACTGCGGAGGCCGAAGGAAATCCAAGGGTGCTGATGGCAGGTTCGAGTTCCTGTATGTCCTTATCGATTAACTGAGCCGCACGGACTACACAGGAGGGATCTATCCGCGACATAGTGAAGGACGTCAGAAAGTCTTTCATGGTCACAGTCCCATTCCAGCTCAGTCGAACTAATCGGGAGAGTGATGAGGGGGGCACTACGAGATTTCGCACCACCTGTACGGCCGTATCCCAGCTTGAATCGATTTGATCGACAAAATCCATAGAACTGATCGTGGACGAGGCAGGCGCGTTTTCTCTGTCGTCCCTCAGGGATGACGGCCGGTTGCAGGATTAGCTTTAGGACTTGCTGTGAGTAGCTCGCACTTCCGCGCTCTAGCTAGGACAATCACGAGCCGAGCGAAGAGTGGTCGGCGATAACCCCCTGTAAGGAGGTGGTTCACCGTGGGGGGTGAGAGGGTTGAGGTATCTTAGCTGATGGTTGTTACCGCGTTTGCCGAGGGAGTCTGTTCACTCTCTGAGACAGGCTGACTGGCGATGTATGCGACTCCGATACTGATTCCGTAGAGGACTATAAGAGGGCCGGCCATGAGCAGCTGTGTCAGTACGTCGGGCGGCGTGAGGGCCGCGGCTATTATGAAGATGGCCACTACAGCGTGACGGAACCAATTAAGCATCGAGCGGTGGTCGAGTATTCCAGCACGGGCGAGAAAATATGTTAGAAGAGGAAGCTCGAAGACGGCACCAAAGCCGAGCATAGTGGTTATCATCAGCGAGAGATGATCGCCGACTCGGACGGTTGGAGTAATGTTGATAGATTGAAACTCGCCGTAAAAGAAGGCCAGAGTGAGCGGTAAGATCTCGTGGTAGCAAAACATTGCTCCACCAGAGAAGAGAGCAGTGCTTAAAAGCACAAAAGGTACTACGAGGCGCCGCTCGCGTGCGTAGAGGCCCGGCGCAACGAATCTCCATATCTGATAAAATAGTACCGGCGATGAGATCATGGCGCCGCAGAAAAGTGCCACCTTAATCTTGAGCACCCATGCCTCTGCAGGGCCGGTGCCGATGAGCGGACTGTTGTGAAACGCCTTCGCGTAAGGATCGCAAAGGGCGCTGAAGACTTGCGACGAATAGCAGTACGAGAGGATACCGCCGAGTGATATAGCTATGGCACAAAAAAACAAGCGCTTTCGGAGCTCTTTGAGATGGTCGAGCAGCCCCATTTTGAAATCGCTTGGATGGTCGGTTCGGTTCATGGTGTCTGAGGAGGGAGATTTGGCTCTGTGCTCGTTGTCTCATCGTGCTGCTTGGCGGACGCGGAGGTCTCCGAACCGGCGGTTGCCGCTCTACTTGAGACGCCTCGACTTCCCTCTGGTGGTGTCATGATCTGAGCACGCAAGGAACGTAGCGCCTCGCCGGGTGCTAGCATCTCTCGACGAACCTCCTCGGCTGGTTGATATACCGAGTTGTAAAACTCTCTGCGGATTGAATTCGTCGCTTTGCGGGCCTCTGATGCCAGCTTTCCAAACTGTCGAGCCATTTCCGGCAGCTTGTCAGGCCCGAAGAGCAGGAGGGTAACGCCGAGAATAACGAGAATTTCGGAAAAGTTGATGTTCACAAATCAGCCTTGAGTTGAGCTCGCACGGGAGCGCTCTGATAATGACTGGAGTGGTTTGAGATGGCAAGCGCGGTATGGTGCTAGGCGATGCTGCTAGGTGAAGCTTCTGGGGATGCCCCAATAACAGCAAGTAGTTGATATGCGAAGAGCCCGCGAAAAGCACGGGCAAGTCCAAGCCTTACGGGGATAAGAGCCCTAAAGAGGAGGCTTTGTCCCAGCCAGCGCGGGAGCATGAGCTCGAACGGCTCGATGCTCGCTGATTCGGATAAAACCCTGCAGTCGGGCAGGGATGAACACAGTCGACGAAAGCTGCGCTTATAGAAGAAGTGCAGATGAGTCCTGTCCATAATTCCAATCGGCGTGTACTCAAAACTACCGAGAAAGAAAAGTGGTATTCTTACGCTCCAGTGCGCCACGTTTGGCACTGAAATTAGTATCTTTCCGTTGGGAGCCAGGAGCTTTCGAATCTGGAACAAGAAGGTTTCAGGCGACGGCGTGTGTTCGAGAACATCCATGACAAGAATCCAGTCAAATAGCTGACCCGAGGGCTCCATTAGTTCTTTGTGGACCTGGTCGTACGTACCCTTCAGTAGCGTGTGCGCCCGCACGTCCGGTTCGATCGCCACGAGGAGTGCTGGGCCGTCTTGGCGAACGCATTGACCCAGGCCGCCGCTTCCGGCACCTACGTCGAGCACGCGCTTGCTCGCGACGTTGCCTCTCATAACTTTGAGTGCCCAATGATGGCTTGAGCCTCTGAGAGGTTTAAACCGGTATTTTTCGTGCACCGGGGCGTATTCAGGTGTGGCGGTCGTAGAGAGCATTTTGCGGTAAGTTCTCGATATCCTTTGAGGCTAACTATATGGTCCGTAGTGCGCCAAGCCGGCTTCTGAGGATTCCTGGCCTGCAGTTTCATGTAGGCTACGGTTTCACGCACTGCCGGAGTGTGATACCTCTTCCTCCTGGTGTGAGATATCAACTCTCGGTGACTGTGTCGATACGACACGAGGTTTCGCCTCACGTATAAAGTGTGAGGTGGTTTTGACCGCGAGGCAAGATGAATAGAGGCAGACTATGTACAACCCCCGTCTTCATTTTCACTTCATCGGTATCGGTGGGTCTGGGATGTCGGGCTTGGCGGAGATTCTGCTTACGTCGGGTTTCCAAGTATCAGGCTCAGATGTGAAGAACAGCGAGATCTGTGGACGTCTTGAGTCCCTCGGGGCAAAAATCTGTATTGGGCACGCTGCGGCGAATGTCCCTGTTTCGGCCTCGCTTGTCGTGTATTCCTCGGCAGTAACGATGACGAATCCTGAGATGCGAGAGGCAAAGAGGCGCAAACTTCCGATTGTTCGACGGGCGGAAGTTCTTGCGGAGCTGATGCGCCTTAAGTTCGGCGTCGGAGTCGCTGGGTCGCACGGAAAGACAACAACCACAAGTATGACGGCCACTATACTGGATGCGGGCGGTTTGGATCCGACCGTGGTAATAGGCGGCCAGGTAAAGACGTTGGGTACGGGCGGTCGTCTGGGACAGGGCGAGTATCTTGTCGCCGAGACAGATGAGAGTGATAGGAGCTTTCTCCTCATGAAGCCAACGGTGGCCATCGTTACGAACATTGACGATGAGCACATGAATGCGTATCGCTCAAGAAAGGACCTTGAGGACTCATTTAAAAAATTCGTCGATTCTGTGCCTTTTTATGGTCTGGCCATTCTCTGTGTCGATGATCCGGTAGTGCGGCAGATAGCGAAGGAGTGCAAGCGTCGAGTTTTGACCTACGGTTTCTCGGCAGACGCGGAGGTCTCGGCGGTGGATGTGACACCGAGCCGAGTAGGAATGGAGTTTGGTGTCGTGTATCGAGGAGCTCACCTTGGCACCTTCAGACTCCCGATGTTTGGGCGTCACCTGGTGCAGAATTGTTTGGCAGCTATAGGGGTTGGATTGGAGTTTGGGCTCTCGATAGAGACGATTCGTCAGGCCCTAGCTTCGTTCGGCGGTGTTAAGCGTCGTCTTGAGGTGGTGGGCAGTGCGAAGTCGGTCACCGTGATGAATGATTACGGGCATCACCCAACAGAAATTCGAGCCACACTTGCAGCGATTCGGGAATGCTTTTCGGGGGCGATGAACCGCCTCGTCGTTGTTTTCCAGCCGCATCGTTACACCCGCACGCAGATGTGTTGGAAGGAGTATTTGAGCGCGTTCGGTGAGGCCGACCACGTCGTTATGATGGACGTATATGCAGCCAGCGAGGATCCGATAGTAGGCGTCTCAGGCGAATCGCTCGTCGCTGAATTGTGTCACGGAAGCAAAGAGTTTCAGGCTGATATTGACCGGGTTCTTGAGCATCTGCCCGGAAAGCTTGAAGCAGGAGATCTTGTGCTGTGCCTTGGAGCCGGGTCGGTAGGGTCGTTACCAGAGAAGCTTTTAGCTGCCTTGGCGAACCCAGGAGCTACGGAAGAGCTTTCCCGGAACGATGATGTGCCTGTTCTGAGGATAGTTGGTGGCAAGTAGTGTCCCCGGTGCAGTCGATGGTAGATCGGGATTGGTGGAGGCCGTTGAGGCACTCGTCGGTGATCGTGTTCGCTGTGAAGTTGCGGCGGCGTCACTCACCACATTAGCTATTGGTGGAAGTCTTCAATACCTGGTTACTGTTGAGAGCTTGTGGGATCTCCAGGCCGTACTTAAGTTGCTTCGGGCCGAAGGGCAGCAGGCGCGCATCTTGGGTTTTGGGAGTAATGTTCTCGTACCAGACGTGGGCATTCGAGGATGGGTGATTCGATTAGGGCAGTCTCTTCGGTCGGTGGATCGCGTTGAGGGCGATCGATTCATTGTTGGCGGAGCCGCATCTCTCATGAGTATTGCTCGCAAACTTTCGGGTGATGGTTTTTCGGGACTGGAGTTTGCGGCTGGCATTCCGGCATCGCTGGGTGGTGCGGTGTATATGAACGCTGGAGCACACGGTTCGGAGCTTGGTGAGAGGATTGAGACTGTTAGTGTAGTGCTACCCGATGGGTCATTCAGGGTGTACGAACGAGGTGAGCTACCGTGGGGCTATCGGCATTCCGGCATCCCTCAGGGGGCGGTAGTCGTGGCGGCGGAGTTGAAGCTTCCGTCCGGAGACCGGGAGCGAATTGCTCGTTTGTGTAATGAGAACCTGGCCCATCGAAAACAGACCCAACCGCTGGCCCTGCCGTCAGCGGGATCGGTATTTAAGAATCCGAGTCCAGAAGTTCCTGCGGGTCGGCTCCTCGAAGAGGTTGGGCTTAAAGGTGTCTCTGTGGGCGGGGCCGCTATCTCTAGCCTTCATGCCAATTGGATAGTTAATCCGGACAAATCGGCAACAGCCTCGGACGTAGTAAGCCTCGTCACGCTTTGTCAGCAACGGGTACGGGAGCGCATGGGAGTAGAATTAGAGCCAGAGATTAGACTTTGGTAGGGATTTATAAAGCGCGATACTGTCCACGAGATCAGCTTGTCATCCATTGTTCGTTTTTCCTCTCGGCTTAGCGTCCAGTACCAAGTATAGTGGCGGCTCAGATAGATGTGACTCTTTGTTCACAAAAGGCCGTGTCGCTATGAGAGTTCTTTTTACCCTGCTTATTACCGCGAGCGTTGCTGCGTTGCACGTTCTTGACAATCCGCGCGGTGTTCGAGCCTGGAGCGAGAAGGCTGCGGGTGTGGGGCAGAAGTGGTGGAACGCGAAAGAGATTCGTATCGAGGGGCTGCGCACATTGCCGCGCTCGGAGATTGAGCGACTCTTGCCGCTTGAGCGATCTGTTGTGTGGTGGAAGTTGCAGAGCACCTCAATTCAGGGTCGAATCGCCCAGAATCCTTGGATAGGAGAGGTGTCTGTCAGCTCATGCGAAGGGGGAGCGAGAGAGGCGTGGGGTTGCTTTCTCATCTCAATCAAAGAGCGGCAGCCGACGTTTTTGGCGGTCGTGGATAACGCGAACTGGGTGATTGATCGAGGCGGCTCGTTTATTGTGCCGTACTCTGAAACGCTTCCGATGCCGTCAAATCAGCGCCTCGTCCGAGTGACGGGTTTGGCCTCGCGCCATAGCTCGCCGGATATCGTGCGTGCTCAGCTCAGCGCCGCCTCGTCCGTGTTGGACACCATCGAACGGGAGGTTCGGCGTCAGGTGTGGGCCCTAGAGTTCTTAGGGCATGGAGATCTGTCGGTGATGTTTCAGGACGTGCCTTTTCCGGTAGTGTTTGGTGCCGGTGGCGATTCGGTAGTGCCTCTAGCGGAGCAGGGCAAGCGATGCGGCGAATTGCTCAAGCGCTTGCAGGATCGGTTCGGCGATATTCTCAAGGTTGATCTCGCGTTTGAGCGCGTGGGAGTCGTGAAGTTTAAGACGCCAGCCGAATAACTTTAGGCTACTTAAAACACCCTTGCGAGAACCTCAAACTCTGTTTACCCTGTTCAGGAACTGATTTGTTTTCTTGAGTATTCTCATGCCCACACCCTCCTCTATTATCGCTGGACTCGATATCGGCACCTCGAGCATCAAGGTAGTCGTTGGTGAAAGAAAGCCCTCTGGTGGGGTGGATATAATTGGAGTCGGTTCGAGCCCATCTCGCGGATTACGCAAGGGGGTAGTGGTAAATATCGAGGGTACAGTCAGTGCGATCGGGCGTGCAGTGGCGCAAGCTGAAACGATGGCCGGCTGCGAGATAAGTAACGTCTTCGCGACTATTTCCGGTAATCATCTTCGCTCGCAAAATAGCCACGGAATCGTGGCGATTAAGAATCAGGAGGTTTCGCACCTCGACATTGAGCGAGTAATCGATGCGGCCAAAGCGGTTGCTATACCGCTGGACAGAGAAATTGTTCACGTGCTCCCACAAGAGTTCGTAATCGATGAGCAGGATGGGGTCAGAGATCCGATTGGGATCTCGGGAGTGAGGCTCGAGGCGCGAGTACATATCATCACGGGTGCTATAGCGAGCGCCCAGAATATCGTTAAGTGTGCCAATCGCTGTGGTTTGACGGTTCAGGATATTGTTGCAGCTCCGATCGCATCGGCGAAAGCGGTGCTTTCCCAGGAGGAGCAGGAGCTAGGTGTTATGC
>OMII01000078.1 GCA_900299055.1 Pseudomonadota bacterium
AGCGCATCACATAGCGGCTTCGCAACATCGCTTCGCCCTCTTTGCGCTCTCCATCTACCTGTAATCCAAGCTTTTTCTCTTGTGAATCCACCCTTCCAATCGAGATACCGCGAGCGTACGAATCAACTACCAAAATGGGATCCGTGGTCGTCTTTCCTGAGGAGCGACCAGATGTTGTCGTATTCATAAGCACCCCTTCCTTTCTAGGTCACGGACTTTGTCGGTTCGACAGATACCCGTGACTTTAACTCTGTTAAACTTTGGACGCCGGAGGGGGGCGTTTAGGTTCAAACCACTTAAAGCTAGTGCTTATCTGTCATCATTTGACGGCCTCTAAGCGCTTTTAAGGGATTTACTTCTATCCTGCCCTTGTTAATAATCCACTGAAAAGTCCACCCCTTAGGGGGTCACAGTGACTATAAACCAGGTAGCGAGGAGGCGTTTCTCGCACTGGAACGTTAGGAAGCAGAAAGAAGGAGTTTTTATGGCGGGCAACGTCGGGGAGATCAGCGATTCGGATTTTGATGACAAGGTATTGAAGGCTTCAACCCTTGTCGTGGTCGACTTCTGGGCGCCGTGGTGTGGCCCGTGCAAGAGCATCGCCCCAGTTCTAGAGGAGATCGCCAAGGAGCTCGGGACGCAGGTCGCGATTTACAAGGTCAACGTGGATGACAATCCCAAGAGCCCCTCTCAGTATGGAGTACGAGCTATTCCGAATTTGGTGATATTCAAGGGTGGCGCTGAGGTCGACCGAGTGGTTGGAGCTGTTCCGAAAGACCAGCTGGTGGCCACGATCAAGAAAGCACTGTAAGAACCTCAAGGTTCTCGCGGCTCCAAACAGAGACCACAGGGTTTGAGCTCTGATGGTCTCTGTCCTTTTGTGGGCAAGAGACACGTTATGAAATGGTACGCCATCACCCTCCTTCCGGCCAACCGCACACTCTCCGCAGACGAATTAGATGGCATCTGCGCTGAACTCATCGAGCTGGGAGCCCTAGGGACAACGGTTGAACGCCCCCCCGAGATTACCTGCTATCTTCAGGGGGACGAGACTGCAGTCGAGGTCTTTCTTGCCAAGGCCGAGCAATGCGCCTGTACCGTCCAAGGCACAAAAGAACTATCGGAAGGCAGCTGGACTGGAGCTTGTCCAGATGTGTGGGAACCCATCCACGCCGGGAACCTGATAGTGGTGCCGGTTGAATCGCCACAAGACCCCCGCCCCGTCCCAGCTGGCGCGCTCAAGATTATTCCAGGGCTTGGATTCGGCACGGGTCATCACGCCACGACTCGTATGGTGCTTACCGAGTTAAGTGCTCTTGCTGACAGAGAACAACGCAAAAACCACTCTATCTTTGACCTTGGAACTGGCAGTGGAATCCTTGCTATCGCTGCTGCGAAGCTTTTTGAGGTGCCTGTCGAGGCTATCGACATCGAAGAGGGAGCGATACTGAACGCTTGCGATAACATCGCGCTCAACGATGTCGCTCGGCTCGTCTGCGCCTCTACTACCCCAATCCAAGATGTTGTGGGATCCTTCTCAATAATCCTCGCCAACTTATATGGCGAGGTTCTCGTGCAACTAGCGGACCACGTCACTCGAGTTGCCGCTCCAGGTGCCACAGCCATCGTATCAGGTATCACTGAGCTTGTGTGGGACCAAGTCTACAAAGCCTACTGCCATGAGCGAGCATGGAGACTCACCCACGAGACTTCAGAAAGTGGCTGGGTCTGCGCTGTCTTTGAGCGCTCGTCGTAAGTACACCGCCCCGTTATTTCCTGTTGCGCCCGTTTCGATGGGATGATTATCTGGCTACGTACGCTTATTCGAAAACGTGAACTATGAAGGCGATATTCTTTGAACAACACGGCGAGATTGACAGGCTGAAGTTTGCGGATCTGGACAAACCAGAACCAAAACCGGGCGAGGCTCTTGTTCGGGTCCGAGCGGTTGCGCTCAATCATCTCGATGTCTGGGTTCGAAAGGGATGGGCAGGCCTCCACCTTGATCTACCCCACATAGGCGGCGCTGATGTTTCCGGAGAAATTGTTTCGGTTAATGCCGCAGGCAGTGCGTTTACCCCAGGCTCTCGGGTAATTATAAACCCCGGCATCCTCACGTCAGATGATGAGTGGACGCGTAAAGGCGAAGATAGTTTAAGCCCCGGCTACAAGATCCTCGGAGAACAGACGAGAGGCGGCTTTGCGGAGTTTGTATGCGTACCCGTTGCGAACTTATTCCGATTACCTGACTCAGTTTCATTCGAAGATGGAGCTGCGCCTCTTCTTGTTGGAACAACGTGCTGGCGTATGCTCTTTAAGCGCGCCCATTTGCGCGCCGGAGAGACGGTTCTGGTTGTTGGTGCAGGTGGCGGAGTAAACTCTCTGACCATCTTGCTCGCTAGAGCCGCTGGAGCATCGGTGATAGCCCTAACTTCTGGCGCGGAGAAGGCTCAACGGGCTTATGAGCTCGGAGCATCATCGGTTATCGACTATTCTACTCACCACGATTGGCACAAAGAGGTGCTTAAACTGACAAAAGGTCGTGGTGTCGATATCGTCGTCGACAACGTCGGTTCGCGAACAATCCCCCAGAGTCTACGCAGCGTGGCTCGCGGTGGGCGAATAGTAACTGTCGGAAATACCAAGGGCTATGAGCTTTCTTTTGACAATCGACTTCTCTTCACCAAGCAGGTCTCGCTGATCGGGTCGACTATGGGAAGTAGGCAAGACTTCATAGAAGTGATGGAGTTTCTCTTTCAAAATAAAATTCGAATTCCTATCGACACAGTCGCCCCCCTTTCGGATGGTATCAAGATGATCAAGCGACTCGAGGAAGGCAAGCACTTCGGAAAAATCGTACTCGCTCCATAAGCAAACGGCGCGTGGACTGTCGAGTCTACGCGCCGCTTACAGCTTTATCCTGTAATCCGGATGTCGCTCTTACGCGTCCTGGGGATTAAGCTTCTTGAACACCACTCCCGCAGCGAGACCTGCCCCAAAGTTTGCAATCAAGAACACCCAGATATTGGTCAAAGAAGAGAGCCCCATCACGGTCACTCCGAGAGCGACTGCTGGGTTGAACGCGCCCCCTGAAATTCCGCCGACGGCGAAGGCTCCTGCCATAACAGTGCTGCCAATTGCGAGTCCATAGAACGAATTATTGGCTGTTCCCTTTGCTGTCGCTACATTCAAGACCACATACACCAGCGCGAAGGTAAACAAGAACTCTGCTACCAACGCCTTCGTGGTATCAATCTGACCCGGGCTGACTGGAATGCCCGCCTTGAAGTATCCAACCACCACTGCTGCCGCAATTGCGCCCGCACACTGAGCTATCATGTAGCCAACAGCATCGTTCACCGAGCATCTTCCCCTTACAAGCACGCCAAGAGTTACCGCAGGATTATAATGCGCTCCCGAGACGTGACCTCCTGCATAGACCAAGACCATCAGAGCCGCTCCGATCGCCAACGGCGGAATGACCCCGGAACCTGCAGTTCCTATGACCGTACAGCCAATTGTTAAGACCAAAAAGAACGTACCGATACATTCGGTGATAAGCTTATTCATGATTTCTCCTCCAACGAGCAAACACACGTCTGACGACCTGGCACCTGCCAACCACACAACGCGCCATTACTACCCTTTCCAAGGTAGTACGTATCGCTCATCTGTCAGTTCGTAAACTGGTAAAACGACTATCCGGGGCTCGCGAGCGCTATTATAGAACGCAGGTTTGCGAGAAGCTACTGACGTCGCCGAGGTTGCCTGACTGCTGCTCCGAAAATACCCCGGCTTATCGAGCGACCTAATTGGCTTCCGATGGAACGCACCACACTCATCAACATAGCCTCGAGTGGGCTCTGTCGCTGTCGGCCACTACTTGCTGGTGGCCGTTTTACAGGCCCCTCCTCTCCGGCTTCAGATTGATCGGCTGCCCGACGCTTCTGCAACATCTCGTATGCAGACTCACGGTCGATGACATTATCGTACACACCACGTAGAACTGAGCCAGACAAAATCTCCTCACGTTCCTGCTCCGTAATTGCTCCGAGTCTGCTGGTTGGAGGGACGATGAAAGACCGCTGCGTTACTGCGGGCGTCCCATGATCATCGAGCATCGACACGAGCGCCTCTCCGATCGCAAGCTCACCTACCGCCTGGCGCACGTCGAACGAACCATCACTTCGAAACGTATCTGCAGTTGCCTTCAACGCTTTCTGATCGCGCGCCGTAAACGCGCGTAACGCATGCTGCACCCGATTTCCAAGCTGAGCCAAAACAGAGTCGGCTACATCCAGAGGACTTTGCGAAACAAAGAACACGCCCACCCCTTTTGAACGAATTAAGCGCACGACCTGTTCGATCGTTTCAACCAGCGCCTTCGGAGCCTCATCGAAGAGTAGATGAGCTTCGTCGAAAAAGAATACTAATTTCGGACGATCAACATCTCCTACTTCTGGCAAGCGTTCAAATAACTCCGACAGCAACCAAAGTAGAAACGTGGAATACACTCGCGGTGAGGTCATAAGCTTCTCAGCGCTGAGAATATTTATCACTCCTCGCCCGTCTGAATCGGTCTGTATAAAGTCCTCGATTGAGACGGCCGGCTCACCGAAAAAGCTCCCCTGGCCCCCATCAAGCAGATGTAAGAGGGCTCGTTGAATTGCTCCTACACTAGCTGCCGATATATTTCCGTACTGGAGGGTCAACTGCTGAGCGCTCTCCCCCACGTAGACGAGCATTGCCTGAAGATCTTTCAGATCAACTATAGGCATCCCTTTCTCATCAGCGACTCGAAAAAGAATTGTTAGAACTCCCGATTGAGTTTCATTGAGGTTCAACAAACGTCCGAGGAGAGCTGGCCCGAGCGCAGACACCGTCGTGCGAATCGGATGTCCTCGCTTACCAAAAATATCCCACAGCACACATGGAAAGCTGCTTGCATTCCAAGTACTAATCCCCAGATTGTTAAGTCGCGCTGCCAGGGGCTGGGTTCTTTCTCCGGGACGACTGAGCCCTGCAAGATCACCCTTCACATCGGCCATGAACACCGGCACGCCAGCAGCGCTAAACCCCTCTGCTAGCACCTTCAGAGTGACTGTCTTTCCAGTGCCAGTCGCTCCAGCTATCAGGCCATGGCGATTGGCCATCGAAAGAAGTAGCCGCTGCTCACCGCTTACGCTCTTGCCGACTAGAATAGAACAGTCCATATAACGAACTCCCGACAGTATGGGCATGGATGTTGCGACGACCCATCCTACTTCGCCAACTTGCATCTATCACATTAATCCGCTTTGGACAGCTCTAGATTGCACCCCTACGCAGCGATATCTTTCAGATGGCACCTCATGGCATCCGTAAGTGAGTGCTGATGTTGCCCCGCCAGGGACGCGCACACATCTGCAACTGTGCCGAAAGATCGCGGCCCACCTCCTTCAAGCACGATCACCGCGTCTGAAATTCTCTCCATGACGTCCATTCGGTGCGAAGAGATTAGGAATGCTCGCCGGGAACGTTCCTCCTCTACTATCTCCATTAACTCGTTCGTGCGTTGAACATCGAGTCCATCAAAGGGTTCATCAAAGAGAAACAACTTAGGATCGCTCATAAAGCCCAATGCGGTTTGGACTCGGCGTCGCTGCCCCTTCGATAATTCTCGTCCCCTCTTGTGCAGCAATTGAGAGAGACTTAGTCGCTCCACATAGCTCCGACCGGCTCCCTGATAGTAACGCGGATCACCATGCTTAATTCTGCACCACAATTGGAGGTATTGCTCTACTGAAATGTCGGCGAATACAGCCCCATTCTCTGGACAGAATGCCATATCGCGCTCGGGCACAAGAATACCTTCATTTGAATCTCCGACTACTACCTCACCTCGCGCTGGGTCTAACAACCCGAGCATCGTCTTGATCAGCGTTGATTTGCCAGCACCATTGTGTCCGAGGAGCGCTAAAACACCTCCTGAGATCTCAAGACGAGGTATGTCCAGCGCTTGCAGCTCAGCATAAGAGACTTTGAGGTTCGTGATTCTTAAGGTTACCGTTGGATGCATTACACCTCCTCTAAATGAGCGCCGAACCAGCGAGCGTTGTTTCGAAGAACGAGAATTACCAACACCGTGGAGATAAGGGCGTGAATAGCCACTACAGAAATCGCTGGTAACGTCACCGGCACTGCGAATAGCGGCGCTAACCCAAGAATAGGTATCGATGTAATGACATTCCGCACGGCACCCATCGTCACCGAAGGCACGATAAATGTCCCAGTCCACAGGGCTGCACCACTCAGCGCCACAATTATCGGCACGTATCGATACAAGACACTACGAAAGGCTTGTCGGTGTTTCAGGTCTGCTATCGAAGAAACAATTGTGCACAAGGCAACTGCGCTCACCAACGCAAATAACCACATTAGAATAAGAGGGATGTGCTCTCGCAACGAATCAAACACGTGGACACCACTTATATCCACAAGACCAAAGTATATTACTGGAAGTGATGCTACGAGAAAGCACCCTACTCGGGCAGCAGTTACTATCCACAACGCCGAATAAAACGTGCGCTTACCTGTCGCTGCCACAAGTGGCAAGAGGACGTCATTTTGTGAAAAGTAATCAAGGACCTTTCGATGCGCTCGTACTGACAACCACAGTGCGATAATAACCAACGGTACAATATTCGCCGCGAATGGGATCGCCCCATTTTTACTACTGAGCGTCACCACATCACTTGCCTCGGGCATATAGAACGAGATGTCTCCTATCCCCTCTCGGACGGAACGATATTGATCAACCCGTTCGGATCTATCCTCTGGCTTTGGGAGAAACGCCAACGACATGACCGCCAATCCATACATACTGGCGGCGCGGGCCTGATGCTTCCCCGACTCGGGCACTGTGATGACAACATCTGGCTTGCAATTTCTGCAGATATGCAGCCGGTCTATTTGTCCTTCAAACATATCTACGAATTTGCTCGCATCAAATAACTCTGGATTCGCAACATTTATGGAAACATCCAGCGAATCAGGGGCACAGGCAGCGCGCGGCGGAACTTCTCTTGTGGGATTGTTCGAGTCTGCAATCCATCGGCAGACCTCAAGGTGTGAGCGCCGCTCGCCAGAGCCGTACAGCACCAATCGAACTGGGTTAAAGTCTGTTTTAACGATCTCCGCTGTCGGGGCTTCGGGGGCAACGGAGCGAATAAAGAGTGTGGTGAGAACAAGCTGTCCAACGACTAGCAAAACGCTACATAGCAGGGGAAACAGGAAAAGCGATACGGCAAGATGACGAATCTGAATAAGTGACCACGCGAGATGAAGTGCGCGCCTCATTACTATCTCCCTAAAACCTACTAACAGCACTGAACTAGATGCATCATCACGTGTGCGGTATGGAGGAGATATGATGCCGCCCTCCGGAGGAATAGCCTAACTCCGTCGTTTATGACTAGTTCACGCAGGCCTCGGCTTGAAAAGCTTTCGGTAAAAACCATTTCGTACTGATGAGGACACAGCTGCAATGCGGCTCAGCTTTCGCGACCCGATCGGCACTCCGCAAGTTGCCGCTCAATCATCGGCAGAGAGGCTCTCCAATCGCCAGTCCTATCAAGTCGCAGGGCACCCAGAGCGACCTCCTCAGCACTGCGGGCGTGATCACCTTTAAACGCCTGGTCAATCTCACCACGAAGCACTCCCGGAAACACCTCTTGCAATCCTTCGGGGAAATTCGCCAGGTACCTCACTCGTCCCCGCCACCGTGTCACACACTGTTCAATAGTTGCCTCGGGTATCCCACGGCCACGGGCGCTTGCGCGAAACACATCCACTTCACGCGCCTGCTCCATGCCCGGTAGCGCTCGATCAAGCCGAGCACGTCGTTCTGTTGAAACGTCACGCAATCGCAAAAGATCCCGCACCACGCGCTCAGCACTACGAAAAGCATCCCACGGAACCCGGTGTTTGAAGGTAAATATGCCCCTGTCTTGACGAAACTCATACGCACTCTTCCACTGACTATCGACGTCCCGTGCG
>OMII01000079.1 GCA_900299055.1 Pseudomonadota bacterium
AAGCAGAAGACGGCATACGAGATAGCGTAGCGTCTCGTGGGCTCGGAGATGTGTATAAGAGACAGCCCCTCATGACACGGGATACCGGCGAACTCTGAGCACTCGGCCGCGGTGGCTCGTTGAATAGTAGGAGCCCCGACCAGTGGGGCCTCTTGACTGAGAATCGTCGCAAACCGTTTCGTCGATGGAAATTGAATGGCGCCTGAAGCTGTAAAGCCACTATCGGCGCCGGCCGAGGACGTAAGAAGGCTGCGAGTCCACGTATACCCGAGGGAGTAGAGCGCTTCCGTCGGTGACGTGTGTGTCGCTATGTATGGAGTGAGAAGCCCGAATCGATTTCCCGAAGCTCGTTCGCATAATCCGGACGCGCTTTCGATCAAACGTACGTGAACACCACGCGTCGCCAGGGCGAACGCCGTGGACGCGCCAGCGAGTCCAGCGCCAATAACAATCACATCAGGGCGGGTCATAGGGGAAGGGTACCACGATCGAAGGTGCTGTCCATTATCCGAATAAAAATAGCGCTATGAGCTGCGATATCATCGGTTGCACCACGTTTGAGGTATAGGTAGCCTCACGAGGAGTGTCGTTTTCGGAGAGGATCCTGTGTCAGACGCCGTTATCGCAGTGCTTTTAGGTCTCGTTGAGGGCTTTACTGAATATCTGCCCATCTCTAGTACGGGGCACCTGATTCTTTTCGGAGAAGCGTTGCAGTTCACAGGAGAGAAGGCAAAAACATTCGAGGTGGTTATCCAACTCGGAGCGATCCTAAGCGTTTTATTGCTCTTCAAAGAACGATTCACGGGACTCTTTTCCGGATTGAGAGAGGATCTTCAAAAACCCGCGGAAGCGCTTCGTCCTGGTCTGCGGGGTTCCGCGGGGCTCTTTAAGCTAGCGCTTACAACCGCTCCGGCGGTGATGCTTGGATTTCTCTTTCGTAAAGAGATCAAAGCGCATCTCTTCGCGCCTCTTCCGGTAGCGATAGCGTTCGCCGTTGGAGCGCTGCTCATTTTGTTTGTTGAGCACAAAGAGATCGCGCCTCAGAGAGACGAAATCGAATCGCTCACCTGGAAGCAGAGTCTCATCATAGGGTGCGTTCAGTGCTTGGCTCTCTGGCCAGGTATGTCGCGCTCAGCATCGGCGATTATCGGTGGAATGCTTGGTGGATTAACACGAAAAGCTGCAGCTGAGTTTTCATTTTTAGTCGCCGTTCCGATTCTTGGGTTAGCGGCGTTGCACGATCTCGTTGAGGCGGCGCATGTGTTCACCTATGAAGATCTAAAGCTCGTTGTCATAGGTTTTGTCGTCGCGTTCTTCTCAGCGCTAGTAAGTGTGAAGTGGTTTATTGGGTTGGTGAGTAGGTGGAGCTTAAAGCCGTTTGCGTACTATCGACTCGCTGTCGCTGTGTTTGTGATTGTGATGCTGAGTATGCGTTCCGCTACAGGAGAATAGGGGCGGAATAAAGAGGATGAAGTGAAGACGTTCCGAATAAAAAAACCGTAGAAAAAAAAGCTGAAAAAAGAAACCTAAAAAGATCAAAAAGTGCCCTCTCGATGACTCCCGATGAAGCGTTCGGGAGAGCACTTTTTACCTCTAAAACCGCACCACCAATCGGCCGTGCAAACCTTGCTTAAAAAACCTTCCGCACCTTAATTTTGCGGAACGTCTCACTTCATACGATGCCCGATGGACAGCTTATGAAGCGGAGAAACATCTCACAGACTCCTCTATAGTATCGGATTTACAGGGCGTTTCTCAAATGCTTTTCTAAAAATAACTAATTCTTATCTGACTCTATGGCACTAGAAACCTGATTTCAGCTAGTTAGGCTGGTTCGGAATGTGAAAATTTCGAGGTGTATAGGGGGTCTCACAAACTAGTACAGTCTCAAAGTGAGTCCCTGCCGATAGACAAGCAAATGGTAAGATTTCTCCGAGTACTGATGCCGATAGAATGGCTCTTGCTGCTATGCGGCATGCTCGTTCTGACGATGTACAGGAAGTTTGACCTGCCCATGCCCGCGCAGCCTGGGCCGGGGGGCGCTGCGGCTGATGGCCCGGCGGTGTTTTTTCTCGGGCAGGTTCTCACAGCGTTGGACTTGTACTGTCTTGTGGTGATCGCGTTTATAGTACTTCAGCTGGGGGTATTCACCCGGCAGCACAGGAGAGACCTCCGCACGGCCCCCTGGTCGGCATTCTGGAAACACATCTCGACACGACTCTACCCGGAACAGATCCTGCAGGACGTTCGGTTTACTGTGTCGATTGTTATCATGTTCGTTGAATTTGGGATGCTTAAGAACCTGATACCGCATATTAACGGCGCAGTATACGACAGCTGGTTTGCTGCGGCTGACCGGTTTCTCTGTGGGGGTGTGCTGTGTTCTCAGGCGTTGCAATCGGTCTTCGGTACGGCACCTGCTACGGTTGAAGTCATAAGTGATCACTACCTCTGGTACTACTCATATATGTCGCTCGTAGGTTTTATATTTGTAGTCGCAGCGTCGCGAGAGCTCGCTCAGGAATACCTTTTCGCGTTTGTGTCTGTGTTTCTGGTTGGAACCGCAGCTATCTACCTCGGGCCAACATGGGGCCCAGTGTATAGTGACCCTAAGCTTTTTGATTTCATGAAACACTCTGAAATTGCCGGCCTGCAGCAGAGCCTGTGGAAGATGAAGGTGGCATTAGAGGTAAATCCGCGTGACTCTCAGGCGATATTTATGATCTCTGGATTCCCTAGTCTTCATATCGCGGTAGTGACGACGGGGAGTCTTTACTTAGCACGCTTATTTCGTCCGTTTGCGTGGCTTAGTTGGATATTTCTTGTGTTAACTATTAACAGCACGATCTATTTGGGATGGCACTACGTACTTGATGACATCGGAGCGATCGCCTTAGTCATAGTGTGCGTGTACGCCGCTCGCCGATTGCGTTGGAGATGGCTTGGATATGTCGATTACACTCCGGGCGGCTGGGCCGCGTTTGAATCAGGCCGCCCGCGTTGAATCCTGGGGAGCAGTGCTGTGATGTGCTGAACGAGATCGGCGCCCCCTGCTACCTCACCAGATTTTGCGATCCTCTCCAACTCACCAGCTAATAGTGCAAGCTCCGGGAGTCCGTACATTCCAGCGCTTCCTTTGAGCTTGTGAGCCAGACTAGCAAGCTTTGCCGCCTCGCCTGCCTGGTACGCGGAGGAGATATCAAGGAAACGTTGCGGGAGGCCGTCCAGGAAATCGACGAGGAGGGGTATCATATCCGGATCCCCACCAACTAGTGTGCTTATGAGCGGTGTAATCGAACGCTCTCGCGCTGTTGCCCCCTCATTCGGGAGGTAGCGTGCCACCGTGTCGTACAGTGAGTCTCGGCTGAATGGTTTGCTTAAGTGAGTGCTGCAGCCAGCATCCATAGCTCTTTCTATGTCCGAGGTCATCGCCCCAGCGGAGATAGCGATTATTGGAACGTGAACCCCGCTTTGACGTATTGAGCGGGTTGCGGATAGGCCATCCATAATTGGCATCTGCACATCCATTAAGATTAGGTCAAATGCTTCAGTTTTAACCGCTTCGCAAGCCTGTTGACCATTCTCAGCTAGGACGACATTCAAGCCGGCTTTTTTCAAAAAGTGCTCCACCAGTCGGCGATTATCGAGAGCATCATCGGCAAAGAGCACGTTACCTGAAAATGTTCTGGTCGGAGCGTTTTCCGAGGTTCGTTCAGGATGGGGTTCTATAGGAGGAGTGCGTAGAAGCGCGGTGTCTTGTGGAGTTGGTGCCGCTACTGAGAATGAGAATACTGAGCCTCGACCGGGTTCGGAGGAGACCTGAATGGATCCACCGAGGGCTCGAACGAGTCGATCGGAGATGCTTAATCCGAGGCCGGTACCTCCGAACTGTCGAGTGATCGATTCATTAGCCTGATAAAATGGCTTGAAAAGGCTTTTCGCCTGCTCCTCGGTCATGCCGATGCCAGAGTCTTGCACGGCAAAATGCAGCTCTTGAGTCGCCTCATGCCAGGAGACTCTCAATTCGATTCCTCCTTGAGTAGTGAACTTGGTTGCATTGCCGAGTAGGTTAATGAGCACCTGCTTAAGTCGTAGCTGGTCTGTTGAAACGATACGTGGGAGAGGCCATGAGTAATCGACCGATAGAGTCAGTGATTTCTCTGCTACTGTCGGAGCAAACATGAAACGAAGCTCTTCGATCAATTCAACAACATTACAGGGCGCACGCTCGATAGAAAGTGCACCTGCATCTATTTTTGAGAGGTCAAGGATTTGGTTTATTATATCAAGAAGGTGCTTTCCGTTGTTTCGAATCACATCTAGGCAATGCATCTGGGTGGGATTGTAGTTCCACTCATCTCGCAGCGCTTCGGTGAAGCCGATTATCGCGGTGAGAGGGGTGCGAATTTCGTGGCTCATGTTGGCTAGAAACTGGCTCTTGGCGTGCATTGCCGCCTCAGCGGCCTGTTTCGCAGCAAGGAGCTCTGCCTCGGATTGCCTTTTGTCAGTTATGTCCTCAAGTGTCGACACCCAGCCGCTCACTGTGTCGGTCGCGTTGATGGCAGCCGCCTTTAAGTTGCACCACGTGATGACGCCATCTGGATGCTGATAGCGAAACGTGTGCTCGAATGATTTTGCGGACTGCGTGGCCTCAAACCAAGCGGACTGAATGTGCTCACGATCGTCTGGATGCACTGTCCGAAGCCACCCAGAACCGAGGCTTTCATCAGTCGATAGGGCAGAAAGTTTTTGAAATTGATGATTGGAATAGATGCAATTTCCGTTTGAATCTGTAACCACAATGCCAAGTGGGGCGGCCTCACTGATGGCACGAAAGCGTGCTTCGTTGTGTTGATACTGGAGCTCGTCTGAGCTTCGAAGACTCAGATCGACACACGACGAGACATAGGCTTCCGGTTTGCCATTCGAGCCGAAAAGCGGGATGGCTTGTTCCATCACCCAACGATAATTGCCACTCATGTGTTGGAGTCGGAATTCATGTTGAAAACGATTGCCGGCGTTGGCACATTCACGCCATTTAGCCTGGTACACATCCCTATCATCGGGGTGTACAGTTCTTCGCCAACACTCCGCTAAGCTTTCCTCTTGGGAAAGTCCCGTAAAATCACACCAGGCCTTGTTCGATAATGTTCGATTGCCGGCGTCGTCTGAAATCCAGAGAAGCACTGGTGACGCATCAGCGATCCTGCGGAAGCGTTGCTCACTATCTTCTAGAGATGAGATTGTGCGCTGTACCGCAGCGAGTTTGTTGTTCAGTTCGAATTGAGCGATTACGTGGGAAGCCACGTTTTTGAGAGTCTCTACTTGTACGGCGCTGAGGGCCTTGGGCGTAGTATCGAGAACAACTAGCGTTCCGATGATTAATCCATCTTTGGTGATCAGCGGAAAGCCGGCATAAAATGAGAAGTTATGCGGCGCGCTTCGAAGTGGGAAGCTGGCATACCGTGGTTCAGCATTGATGTCAGTGATAAAGAGTGGCTCATGGCTGAGAATAGTGTCTGCACAGACTGAATGCTCGCGCGGAATTTCGATCGCGTTGACTCCGATGTGAGCCCGTATCAGTTGACGCTCGCTCTCGATAAACGAGATAAACGCGGCGCGACACTGGGTGATCTGTGCGGCGAGCGCTGCGATACTCTGGAGAGCTGTGTCGACACCGGAGTCGAGGACATTCAGAGCCCGTAAACGAGCGAGTCGTTCTTTTTCCTGCGGCGGTTTTCTCATTCGCCGGATCTCCCCCACGCATTTACTGGTCTCAGGTTACTTCATTGGTATCGGCCGTCGGTGGCAAGGGCTGTAGATATAGGGGCTCATTCTAGGAGAAGTACCTAGCGCGGCTGAAAATGAACAATCTCTACTCCTGTTAAGGGGTTAGAATAGGTTGGATTTCAGCATGGCCGAGATGCGACTAGCTTCTATCTCATCGCCGAGCGCCTTCGAGATGTCTCGGGCATATTCCAAGAGTTTTTTCTGACGTGGACGGTCCGCATCTTGGTTTTTAAGGATGTCGAATGCTCGTAGAGCGCTGATGCGAGCCTCGGTGAAGAGGGTCGTGCGCTCATCCCGATCTTCACTGTGTGAACCTCTATCCGCCAACGTCTTGCATAGTAGTGTGAGTGCTGTGCTGGCCAGGTAATGATTACGTCCGTATTGGTGCTCTATCATCGTTAGCCCCTCTTCGAAAGTGCTTTGCGCCGCAGGTAGTCGCTCAGCCTCTAGCAGGGCATATCCTCTCTGAAGAGTTTCCTTGATACATACAAGAGCCGGCGGATCGTTCGTCTCACCGCTTTCGGGATACTCAGCTACGATATCCTCGGCGACTGCTTCGAGTTCAGGAGGAAGGACGATCCGAGAGTTTCTTATTTCACGCAGATACTGGCGTGCCTCTTCGCTGTCTCCTTGGTAGTGCGATATTTGAGCCAGCATTGTGAGCGATGCCGCTTTTACGTCAGCATTGACAACATACTGTAGCCCCTGGCTAAGGGTGTATTTTGCTTCATCCCACGAGCCAGCATAAAAAAGTGATTTTCCAAGTGTAACGAGGATGTGCCCACGAGTAGTTGTAGTTAATCCGCACTCCGTTTGTAGCGTCATGCGACGAGTGTCCTGAATCGCGGATAAGTACGCGCTCTCGAAATCCTCATTGCGCGCGCCCTGACGCTCTCGAATGACTTTGAGAGCCAAGACCCTTTCGAAGGAAAGAGTTGCTATATCGCCCCTGCGGTCGCCATCTTGTTTGCCCGCGAGTTCAATGAGCATATCGAGCGAGCGCAGTGCGCCCACAGGGTTATTATGTCTGAGGTGTGAGTCCACTAGCTCTTTCAGACACTTTTTTAGAAAAGAGTTCGTTTCTCTATCGAGAGAGGAATATTGGAGGAGTGAAGTCGCTGCCTTTTCTATCAGCGTAGCACCGCTGCCATACTCACCTACGAGCAGGTGTCCCATTCCGGATGAAAGCTGCTCGAACTGCTTTCGAGCCCCAGCAGTCTGCTCCGTCGAGTGGAGCTGCCGTGCTAAAAATTCGAGAACTTTTGAAAGTTCTGCATCTACCGGCTCCCCTGATCGAGGGTTACCCTTCGGCCCATCTCTCCTGTCGAGGCTCTTGTCCTGTGGATCGGTCATTGATGCCCTCTCCTGGGGCTAGGTGAGCGCCTTGTGGCGATGTGCCCCCGTTTCATTTCCAATTCTAGTGCGATCGTGCCCTTACTCAAGCTCTAATTCGGTCTCGTGGCTTAGATCTGGTTGCGACCCCAACCAGCAGGGCACTTCAGTGTGAATGCTGACAAATCCTTCAGTCTATCTGACTAGATACGCACCGTATTAGTTCGTGCATGAGCAGGTCTCTGAGTGCGAGAGGTGACGAGATCGCTCAGGCGGGCGGTACTACACATCGAGATGCAATTGGCGTCTGGCTTCGTAGAGGGCGATCGAGACCGCGTTGCTCAGGTTGAGGCTGCGGACATAATCGGTAACGATTGGTATTCGTAGGATCTGATCTGATGGGAAGGTGGATAAAAACTCCTGGCCGAGTCCTTTAGTCTCGCTTCCAAAGACCAGGGCATCATCTCCCTGAAAATCAGCAGTAGTGTAGAGGCGCTCGCCAAATTTTGAGAAGAGCCAGACCTTACGCGGCCTTTGAGTTTCCATGTAGTTTTCCCACGTGCCGTGTCGAGAGAGTTTAACATATGGCCAGTAGTCGAGACCGGCTCGACGCACGGCTTTTTCTGAGAGGTCAAAGCCTAGTGGTCCGACGAGATGAAGGGGTGTATCGGTAGCAGCGCACGTGCGGCTAATTGAGCCGGTGTTTTGGGGTATCTGGGGTTCTACTAGAACGATATCCACGCTCGCCTCTTAATGTCTCGGGCGCATTTTGCCTTTTTCGGAAGGGAGGGTATATTCCTGTCATGTTAAATTCAACACTCGTCGGACGAATCGATATCACTCCGGATCTCGTTATCCTTCAGGTTAAGCCTGATGGAGGGGTCCCAAACTTTTTACCAGGTCAGTACGTGGCGCTGGGTCTGCCAGGAGCCGCGCCTCGGGTAGAGAGCTCAAAAGCAGAGCCGGAAGCGCCGGCGGCGGATAAGATTATAAAGCGAGCCTATTCAATCGGTTCATCACCTGTACAGAAAGACTTCCTAGAGTTTTACATCGCGGTGGTACCGGATGGATCGCTGACACCACGTCTTGCGGCGCTTCAGCCAGGTGATCGTCTGTTCTCCCAACCGAAGGTGACTGGGACTTTCACGCTCGATGGTGTGTCAGGCGACCGCAACCTTGTTCTTGTCGCGACCGGTACAGGTTTAGCCCCATTCATGTCGATGGTTCGAACGCCCGCGACGTGGGAGTCTGACCGCGCGATCACGGTTGTTCATGGCGTGCGGTACCCGGCAGATTTCGCCTACGCTGACGAGCTTGAATCGCTTCGCGCTGCGGGAAAAAAATTCACGTACCTTCCGATCGCGAGTAGAGCGGGTGATGAGTTTACAGGACGAAAGGGTCGCATTCAGAAGCTCTTTGAGAGCGGCGAGCTCACACCAAATCCGATTACGGACTCCGTGTTCCTGTGTGGTAATCCAGCGATGACCGAGGATATGGAGAAGCACCTCGTTGAGCGCGGCTTCACCGTGCATTCGAAGAAGGCTCCGGGCACACTTCACGTAGAGAAGTACTGGTAAATCGGCAGCACTTGCGACGAATGGAGTAAGTTCGTCGAGAGTCGCTCTTCGGAAGCTCTGAAACTGTACGGAAGTATAGATAAAAAAGCGGAGCGCTTTCGCGCTCCGCTACCCCAAGTTAGGTATACGCGGAGTTAGTAATTAATCTGAACTTGCGCTCCCAACCTATCTCCATTGGTTAGGTTGTCGTAGGGGAAGGTATTGCTGTTGGTTCTATCCAGCGTGTGGGTGTACATCGCGGTAAACTCAACATCCTTCCACGGGCTCCACTCGACACCGAAATCCCACTCATTGACGAGCACTTGTGGAGCGTTCTTACCGAACTTGCGCGCTCCATCAAAGTATTGCCAGCGCACGAATGGAAAGAAGCTGCCACTCTTGGCGGAATCTATCTTAGCGTTGGCCTGGATGTAGCCTCCCTGCATGTATTCATCATCGATCGTGAGGTAATCATCGCTAAGCGTCGGAGTTCGACCGACGTTCCACTCCGCCTCAAATCCGATTGGCTGTGGATACATGATCGCCGAAAATCCAACGCGCTGGTCTGTGACTCCATCGGAGTCAAACTTAGGCGTGGTTTCCTTCTCGGCGTCAGGTAACGTAAACCCCTTCGTCTTTGGAACGAACTTGCCCGTGTAGGCCTGAATGCCAGCCTCATAGAATTGGCCACTGTCGGTTTTGAACGGATACGCGGCGCGAATGACTGTGTGGACTGAATCGTTCGCGTCTGTTCTGTTCGGACCTTGTCCGCTGTAGGCTCCGATGCCGAGAACTCCGTAATCACCAGAACCCTTTAGGCCTGCGCGAACGAGATTAGCGTATCGATCGCGAATATCTTTCGGGGCCCAGTAGAAAAATGTTCCTACGTCGCGCTCCGCCTCTGCGGCGCTGTTTATGGCGTCTGCGCGTTCGAGAGCCGCGCGGTTCTGACTCGATTGAAGATTCGTGAATCCAA
>OMII01000080.1 GCA_900299055.1 Pseudomonadota bacterium
GTCGGCGAATATTGTCGCGACCGCGCAGCGCGTTACCGAGGAGTATCGTGGCAAGGTTCCCAAGACACACGAGGAGCTCACAAGCCTTCCTGGCGTGGGGCGTAAGACAGCGAATGTAGTCCTGGGCGAAACTGGAGCCGTGCCCTCGCTACCCGTTGATACACACGTCTTTCGGGTTTCGAACCGACTGGGACTAACTTCGGGCAAAACTCCTGAAGCCGTGGAGCGCGACCTCTGCGCCCTATTTCCCCCCTCAGAGTGGAGGAACCTCCATCACCGACTGATATTTCATGGTCGGCGTGTGTGCAAAGCGAGGAATCCAGACTGCGAGTTGTGCGAACTACAAAAGCTCTGTCCGAGCAAGGCACACTGATGTGACATGATCGCACATACGCGTCAAAGCAAAGAAATTCGAGTATCTGAGCTACGTCATGATTTTCGTCCTTGAAACTTATCCCTATGGTGGCTACTGAACCCGTGCAGTAACGTACGATCGCGTTATCAACAGCGCTTATTATGTGGGGAATCTGTATGCCAACTCTTTTTGAATCTCTTCGTGTCGGTGACCTAACGCTTCCCAATCGCGTTATTATGGCCCCCCTCACGCGGATGCGCTCCAAACAGCCGGGGAATATCCCGACGGAGCTAAACGCAACCTACTACGCACAACGCGCGTCAGCGGGTTTAATCATCTCCGAGGCAACTCAAATCTCCCAGCAGGGTCAAGGCTACCCTGCCACTCCTGGTATTTATTCCCCAGATCAGGTTGAGGGCTGGAAAGCGGTGACAAATGCCGTCCACAACGCGGGCGGACGAATCTTCTTACAGCTCTGGCACGTCGGTCGCATCTCTCACAGCTCACACCAGCCAAACGGGCAACTTCCTGTCGCGCCAAGCGCGATCAAAGCCGCTGGTGGCACCTTCTCAGCAACGTGGAAGCAGGTGGCGTTTGAGACACCTCGAGCATTAGAGACTACTGAGGTCGCGGACATCGTACGTGATTACGCGCAGGCAGCACGAAACGCCAAAGACGCCGGCTTTGATGGTGTTGAGGTACACGGTGCTAACGGATACTTGCTCGACCAATTCCTTCAAGATGGTTCGAATCAACGAAGCGACCACTATGGCGGCTCGATAGAGAATCGCGCTCGTTTACTTCTAGAGGTAGTCGACGTGGCGATCGCAGTCTGGGGAGCGGGGCGTGTCGGGGTTCGGTTGTCACCATATGGAACCTTCAATGATATGCGAGATTCAGATCCGGTAAACCTCTTCACCTACGTGCTCAAGGAGCTAGGCGCACGAAAGATTGCGTACGTGCACTTGATCGAGCCGCGGTCATCCTCGGCTGGATCGCAAGATGGCAACATTCAGGATGCACCAGACACAGCTCAGTTGTTTCGACAGTCCTACCCCGGGGTGCTGATCTCAGCCGGTGGATATCAGAGAAGCGACGCCATGAAGGTTGTAGAGGAAGGCTGCGCTGACGCCGTCGCGTTTGGACGGCTCTTTATCTCGAACCCCGATCTTCCCAAGCGCCTCGAGAAGAACGCCGAGCTCACAAAGTACGATCGTGGTACGTTCTATGGCGGAGCGGAAAAAGGGTATACTGACTACCCGTGCCTGTAGAGACAATTCTCGTCTGGGTGAAAAGAGACATATGGCCGTAGGCTGAGCAGCTAACACTAGAGATCTTGCTCACACTCGCAGTTCAGCCGAACGCCATGAAGTTTGTCCGCCCTTCTTTACAGTAGGCGGACGATCCCTGATGTGCTCGCACGTAGTCTGACTCTACCTAGAAAGCTACGAAGACCCACCACAACTAGAACCTCGCACTGCATCGCTCACCAAGAATGAAACGAATTGCTGTGAGGTCGTGTTGATAATGGGCCTGGAGCACCGCCGCGGAAAACGGCAGGGCTAGGTCGCCAAATCGCGCCCGAGGTGCGCTGCCATGACGCAAGACAACCCAACCTACTGATATTAAACATATAATTCTTGAGACCATCTTGGGTTTCATGAACCAACTCCAGTATTTTCATCATCTTATCCTCTGACCGATCAACCAAAAGAGCGCCTCAACAAAGAGGAATCGGAGGTACGTGCCCGGAGCGCGACGATGAGCCCTGCTTACTCACTGGAGAATTATTGCATCACCGTATCGAGGCGGACGGGGAGAGTTACGCGCTGCGTTGGTCTCATTGCGAGTATTATCTTCACATTATTGCTCACTCTCACTTCGACAGCCGCTCAGGTTAATTTCGTCGGCACCTCCACATCAACAAACTCTACAACCTCCGGTGGACGAAAGAGTTTCTACGACTCAGGCTCAGGTAATCATTTTGTGTTTTGGCACACCGGCTCTCAGATCGATTATGCTTCTTCCTCTGGTTCTGCGTCATGGGTCACCCGTGGCAATCTTGCCTACGACACAGCGAACTTCTCTGTCGCTTTTAAGATAATCTCAGGAACGTCGTACGTCTTTCTCGTGACAGAAGCAGACAGCTACGACATCGTCATTCGACGGGGAACAATTACTGGAACAACTATTACATTTGATAGCGCAGTTACTGTCCTCGATGGATCCTCATCAAGTGACAAATACATTCTTCCCGCCATCGCGCTCGACTCAAACGACAAGGTGTGGACCGCAGCATTCAGGGATCTCGGTGATGTAGGAGATCGGTATCATCTGACTGCGAGACGCACGACGAGTGCTGGGTCATCTACCCTTAGCTTTGACGCAGCCACCTCGATGGGCAAGCCAGCAAGCACAGTATCGAATGTCGCTATCGTGCCACTTGCATCGGCAAAAATGTTGGCTGCTGTCTCCGGAGAGAGCGGGAGCAATATCATTGCATATGAATACAACGGCTCCTCATGGAGTGGCGCCGGTTCCGGAGGTGCGTACGGAACGCTGAACTTTGCGCTTGCAGGAGTAAGCGACACAGTCGCAGCCGTTGCTGTTGACACCGCTGGTAACCTGTACGCGGCAGGCAGCTTCACAAACGCTGGCGCAGTCACGTCGAATTATGTGGCCAAGTGGAACGGAACATCGTGGGCCGCCCTCGGCTCAGGAATGAACAATACCATCTCGGCGCTCACATATAGCTCTAATGGTAATCTCTACGCTGCAGGAAGTTTCACGAACGCGGGAGGAGTGAGTGCCAACTATATCGCTAGCTGGAATGGTAGCTCGTGGTCCGCGCTTGGAGGCGGACTCGATAGCGCTCCATACGCTGTCGGAGTTGACTCGACAAATAATCTCTATGCGGGCGGGAGTTTCACAAATGCAGGTGGAGTAAGCGCAAACCGCGTCGCAAAATGGAATGGCACCGCGTGGTCAGCCCTCGGAGGTGGTGTAAACAGCGCTGTGAGCGCACTCACTGTTGACTCAAGCAATAACGTCTACGTAGGTGGCGCGTTCACCAACGCGGGGGGAACGAGCGCTACCCGCGTCGCCAAATGGAATGGCAGCGCATGGACAGCCCTAGGCAGTGGGGTTAACAGCACAGTGTACGCGCTTGTTACCGACTCAGGGGGAAACCTCTATGTCGGTGGAGGCTTCACAACCGCTGGAGGATCAAGCGCGAGCCGTGTTGCCACATGGAACGGAAGCTCCTGGTCGGCCATGGGATCTGGAGCAAATGACGTCGTCTATGCCCTCTCGATTGGCTCAAGCGGAACTCTCTATGCGACCGGAAACTTCTCTAGTGCGGGCTCGTCTAGTGCGAACCGTATTGCACAGTGGAATGGAAGCTCATGGTCCGCGGTAGGATCTGGAGTGAATAACACCTCCAATGCTATCGCCCTTGACTCAAGTGGGAACCTCTACACGGGTGGAGCATTTACCTCTGCAGGAGGAGCAAACGCAAGCCGTGTCGCCAAGTGGAACGGAACATCGTGGTCAGCGCTGGGTGGAGGAATGAATGGAATTTCGTACGCACTAACCACCTCCTCAAATGGCACCCTCTATGCTGGCGGACTGTTCATAAATGCCGGCGGAACGACCACTAACTACGTCGCGGCGTGGAACGGAACCGCATGGTCAGCGCTTGGCGGGGGTATGAACAACACGGTGTACGCCCTCGTCGCTGACTCGAGTGGAAACCTCTATGTCGCTGGTGATTTTACGGACGCCGGCGGCGTAAGCGCCAACCGAGTAGCAAAGTGGAACGGAACCTCGTGGTCGGCGCTTGGCGGCGGGATGAACAATTCGGTGCGGGCTCTTACGCTTGACGGTAGTGGAAATCTCTACGCAGCGGGCTCTTTCACCACGATAGGAGGGGTAAGTGTAACAAGGGTCGCGAAGTGGAACGGCAGCGCGTGGTCAGCTTTGGGAGCAGGGCTGGGCAGCACAGGCAATGCGCTTGTCTTTGACTCAAACGGTATCCTCTATGCGGGTGGCGCATTCACGACAGCCGATGGAATAAGCGCAAGCCGCGTCGCCAAGTGGAATGGGACCGCGTGGTCAGCCCTCGGGACAGGCGCAAACGGCACGATACGCGCTCTTACCGCGGACTCAAGCGGAAATCTCTATGCTGGAGGCGATTTTACTGATGCGGGCGGAGTTGCGGCAAACTATGTGGCCAAGTGGAATGGCAGCGCGTGGTCAGTACTTGGAGTTGGTATGGACACCTCCGTACGAGCACTTCACGTTGACTCGAGCGGAAACATCTATGCAGGTGGCGACTTTACCACCGCTGGTGGAACCAGCGCGAGTCGTGTGGCGACGTGGAACGGCAGCTCATGGTCTTCTTTGGGCACAGGCGCAACCAGCACAGTATATGGCATAAGGGTCGACTCGAGTGGAAACGTATACACCGCAGGGGCGTCAATCGCCTTCATTCAAAGGGTAGCTGTTAGTAATCAAAGCCCTAATTCAGTCGCCTCTCTCGTGGCTGGCTCTAGCGGCAGCGCCCACCTTCTCTTCATCGATGATAGCTCTGATGTGCAGATGAAGACCTACTCAGGCTCGCCAGCCTCTTGGAGCAGCGCCACTTCCGTGTATGCAGGAAGCGCTACGTCGGTGGGAGCAGGCTACTACTCAGCAACCTCCAACATGGTGAGCTGGTTCACCGAGGGCGGCTCGGTTAAGTATACCGAGGCTTCAAGCCCCTACTCCTCTTGGTCGAGCCCAACGACCGTGAGTTCGCTCAACTCTCCCCGTGCCGTTACCGCAGAACCACTATTTAATGGTAGCGGCAAGCTGGTCGCTACGTGGAATCGCAACAACAGCTCGGCCGTGGATGTCGTCAGCTCTCTTAGCGGAACCTACACAGGAAACTTCTACTGGGTTGGTAGCCCCGGCGGAAATACCTCAGACGCCTCCAATTGGTCTTCAAGTGAGGCGAGTTGCGGCAGCGGCGGTGGCATCGGAGTTCCATCCACAGGTGACATCGCTATCTTCACCTCTTCATGCACCGAAGACGCCACGATCGATTCCAATCTCTCCGTTCAAGGACTATCTATTCAATCCGGTTATACGGGCGCGATCACACAAAGCTCAGGGGTCTCGATTACCGTTGGCTCGTCAGGGTTTTATCAGTATGACGGAAGCTTCGTGGGTGGCGACTCTACTATCGATGTTAACGGAACTATACACGTCGAAGGTAATAGCAGCGCATTCACATCTACTTCAGGAACACTCTCTGTTGAGCGCGATGTCTACTTACAACCGGGCGCCGCATCTTCATCGAACTCTGGAACCTTAGTGCTCGATGGCTCCTACTCGGGCGCGGCGACATCGGTTACGGTCAATGACTATTTTAACACTACCATCAACCGAGGCTCTGGCTGTAGCAATCTCACACTTTCACAGGGAACCTTTGTGCTTGTCGGGACTAATCCGACGATAAATGTTCCGGGCGCTAATTTGACTGTTGCAGCCCAAATACAGTCTGCAGGATCTGGCACATTAACGGTAAATGCCGCCTTGACAACAATACTATCCGGGTCGAGCCTCAATAGCTCCTCCATAACGAGCGCAGTTTTTAATGGGGATGTTTACACTGAGGGTTACATCTACGGTTCTAGCGTCACCAGCTGGGATTTCAATGGAGATGTGTCTTCTGGCGGGTCGGGTTATTTAGATATCGCCACTGGCACTGATTTTTATGTCGCGGGCTCCTTTGACAGCCTAATTAGTAATTCGATAGGTACGCTCACCTTAGATGGCTCGTTGGCGAGAGATACTTCCGTCAATATGTTATTCGGCCAAACTATTTCGCGCGTCGTTATCAATAGAACTATTAGTAGCGCGACTAATCACACGCTCTCGATTAATGGGACA
>OMII01000081.1 GCA_900299055.1 Pseudomonadota bacterium
GCCGCCCATGCCGCGCTGCGATGGCATAAAGACGTTGAGGTTCGGTCGGCAAAGATTGAAGAAACAAGAAATGTATTGCTAGCACGCGACCGAGAGATACGTGAGGCGCGCGAGATACTCAATATGCACCGCCATATTACGTTGGCGCTGGAAGAGTTCACCCGGCACGCTCGTGAGCTCGGATACAGAGACATGGCACCAGATCAAGCGATCACTACGTTCGCGGCAGTGCTTGTATCTGCTCCTGATGCACTTCGGACTCGTGCCTGTGAGTGGCTCTATTCATATACAGCCGTCGCAGAAGACTCGAGAGTCCTTGCACCTGTAACTCCCGATTTTCTTAAAGCTGGACAATTAGCAAACGCCGAAGCTGTTCGGTCGTGGAAGCTCTTCGTTCATGCTCTCAACACCTATGATCGCCAGAACCGACCCGGATTAATTCACTCCGTTCTTAACGCTGTTGAAGAGCTACAAGAGGCGAGTGGTTCTTTATAAAGCCCGTAACTCTTGAAGTAAGGGGGCTCCCTGAGTACCACCTACTATTTTGTACATAGAAAGCTTGTTGGCACCTGGCTGAAAGGCAGAATCTAAAACAAGCGTGCCGAACAAAAACGAGCCTGGCGAGCCTGACAGAAGAGTCGTAACAGACTGAATGACGCCGTTAACCGCTAGTACCACTTCATCGCCCGTGGAGAGAGTAGCACCTTCTACCGCCCCCTGGAGATTGCAAGGACATACGCCTGTCTTAGGATCATAGTTCAGCATTCCACCCTCTCGGCTTGGATCAGGCTTTCCAGATCGCAGCAACAGCCGAAATTGCCCTGCTCCAGAAGTGACCGAGAAGTCTTTTACCGAGCGACCGAGAAGCTCACTGCGAGGCCCGATGAAGTAGGGATTGTGCTGATTTGGGCGGGCAAACCCTGGAAAAGAATACTTCCAATCAATCGTGGCCCGCGATGGCTCACTGACCACCGGAAACGACACAATCGAGCCGGCGTTTGTCTCGCTTGCTCTCGCCTTCATCTTTTCATTCTGGCCTTTCGACATACGTCCTACGAGGAGGTTCTGCTCCGTTCTATCGGGGCTATCCGATCGCAAAAGAGACGAGCCGTCGAGCTCAAGATTGTAATCAAGTCCCAGCGCATCGAGAACCGTCGGGAGCACATCGGTCGTTTGCGCGTGCCTCTCGCTTATCTCACCTTTTCCCACTCCAGGCCGCTTGATAAAGAGCGGGATGCTCATCACATCCTCATAGAACGCTGGGTGCCCTACTTCGCCGCGACGATGCGTATGCGGTTGAAACGACATTCCATGGTCGGCAACCGCAACGAACAGCGCTCGATCATACACTCCTATCTGACGCAACTGCGTCATAAGCTCTCCGAGTATTCGGTCAGTCGCTCCCAGCTGCATCACAAATTGCTGATACGAGATGCGCCGCAATTCAGGATCTTCCGACCATTGGTCTTTCATGTATCCCTGAAGCATTCCTTGCTCGTACATCTTTCCGGAAGGGACAAACTGGTGTGGCATATGGGGAAGAATCACGTGCACGAATATAAAGGGAGGCTTATCAGTGCCAGCTTTCAGAGAGCGCACGAAGCGACGAAACCCCTCGACTCGTCCTTCACGACTAAAATTGGGTGCGTCCCAATTCGCACTGGTCTCATCCCAGAAATCACCCCATTTTCCGTCAATATTTGGAACACCAATCTCAATATCTTTCGGCACGACATAGTTGAGATACACCGCAGCAAGGTCCTTAATCATTACCTTTTCACGGCCACGCCAACTCGTCCGTCGCTTCTTTCTCCCACATAGGTCGTCTGGGCAGAGCTTAGTAAAAGGCTCATAAGCTTGTACAGCATGACTGCGCGCCAAGAGGGTAAAAAGATTAACTGGGTAGCTCTCTACTGTCGGCAGTTGCTTGAGAGAACGTGGCATCTTGCCCGATAAGATTGCCGGCAAAGCTATCGGAGTGAATTGATTGACTGCTGCTGCGTTTTTGAACCAGATAGAATCTTTGGCAAGAGCTGCAAAATTGGGAAATCTAGCAGCATCTATCTCACGATTATTATCAAGCAGCCCATTAAGCGGGAATTCGTCAAAAACAAGCAGGACGACTGGCGTTTCACTGTGCTTGGAGAATCCATTTTCTTGAGTTATTTGCTTCGGAACTACAAGTGTCGCTATCCCCTCTCCATTAAAAAACGTACCTACTGAGAAGAGCGTTAAGAGCGACATCCACGCAAGCCACGTACCAATGGCCACGAATCGAGTGACCAGCAGCGCGGCGATGGCGCCCGTAATGAGTGACGCTGCAAGCGATGCCAATCCACTTGTGAATAAATGCGTCGAGAAGATAGGCAGAAGAGCTATCGACGCCAGCAGCATTACAAAGACTCCGTGCGCGACTATCGCAACCCGACGTCCCAAGACCCGCGCGAACCCCTCAACTACAAAGAGTACAAGCGGCGGAATTACGACTAGCAGAGCTACAAGTGAGATAATGTCAGTGGGAAATACGCGCCGGTTTACGAAGAACTCCGGGCCATCTTCAAGAATATGTAACAATGGCGATGAGATCGCGAGACCAGTCAGTGCAAGGAGCTGCGCACCACGACGAAGCACCATCACTCCAGGCGATAGTGTAGTCACGCAGCGCCCCTACTTTATTCTCATGAGATAGATGACTCGGCTCGTCTCAGGAACCGGGACACTTCGCTCTATCGTGAAGTAGCGTCCAAAATATCGCTCAAAATCTGCCTGGTTATACTCAGGGAAAATATCTTTACGCGACGCCAGAAGTTTCTGTACCTGTGAATCCTGCTTTGGAACGAACTCAATAATAAGGCTCTTTCCGCACGAGGCGAAGAATCGAGCCAAGTTATCCATCGGAACATTATTCGATATCGCTAAGTGATGAATCAGTGCGAGCGCGAGAACGAGATCTGTGGGACCTCTCTCAAGAAGCGATTTGCGCTCTGTATGCGCCCATCCAAGACTCGGAGATGGGTTTGTCAGATCGACGATCAAAGGCAACAGTGCATCGCTGTGCTCTTTTTTGCACCGGAGATAATTCTTCTCAACCGCGCTCGGATCCACGTCACACGCTACCGTGTAGGCTCCATTGGCAGCCGCGAGGCGGCTAAAGAGCCCGTTGTTAGCGCCAAGATCCCAGGCGACAGTCGGGCGTACCTCTCGAATCAGACTATCAACAATCGCTTCCTTCTCTGAGAGGGCGCGAGATGTGTAATTAGTGGCGTCATAATAATCAGCCCACTCAGTCCCACCCGGTGCCCAATTCAGTTTGAGCACTGAAGACTTGAGGCTATCTAGTATGCCCAGCAGTGCCGATCGATGCAGTGGCCGCGAAGGACTCTTTTTTCCACCTCCCGCCGCATCCGCGTACCTCTGCTGTGAACGTGCGTGAAGATGGATATGAATCAGGTGCGAAAACTTAAACCACGAGCTCTTTGGTAAGAGCGTGCTCGCTAATGACAACGGCACGCCGTGAAGGAAAGACGAGCTAAGCGAGCGCAGATGTATGTCGCACTGAGATAAAAGCGCGAGCGGTGCTAGAAAGTGCTGACAGAACTGCTGATAGGCTACCCACGGAGTTCCTTCGACGTAGCGCTCAAAGGATAGTGTGTCGATGAAAATTGGCTTCGAACCAACAAACTGAACATTGAATGCTGACGCGTCTTTGAGCGACATTCCTCGCTTAAGCGCTTCGACTTGCAAATCAAGCGTTAGGAGCGCCGCATCTTTCAATTGCGAAAAGGACCACTCATATGGATACGAGATAAATGGGATGAGGCGCGGCTTTATAATTCGATACGAATCGTTAGTTACTGGGGCGACCGAGTTCACTTCTTCGTGAGGTATAAGCTTTCCAGCTTTCGCGAGCGACTCGTACAGACCTGACGCCATGAGCAGGTCATAATCATCCCTGTAGCTCTGATTAACTTGGCGATACAACACTCCGTCGGAGTGGAACAGAAATCCACTAGGATCGCGAAAGGAACCGCTGACGACCTGCGCTCCAAGCATGAGCCACCTCAGACGTCAGAGCGAGTTTGTTGCTTACCAAAGAATCGACCGATCGACGATACGATTGCGCGAATGTAGCTCTTAAAAGTAAAGAGCGCTCCAAGCACCCCAGCTACTACCACCTGCAAAACCATACTGCCCGTGCCCGGGTCTAGATAGGCGTGTGCAGCTCGGGGCATCGCAACTACGAGAAGTGCGAAAGACACGGCTTCAAAACGGCGGTTTGCAATCTTGCGCATAACACTCATCTCGCTGATTTTTTTACGAAAAACTAACACGTGCTTTGTAGCACTCTCGTTTGTGCTATGTAAAGAACCGAAAGTTATCCACAGGTGTGGCTAATTTGGGTACTCGACTGATATTAAAGCACTTTTACCTCCACTGGTAGCCATGCCCTGTTCCCTCGTGTCGCTATTTTTCGATCGCTTCGCCATCCCAAGCGATCTCAGCCGAGAAGCACTCCTTACCCGGGTCCTCGCAAGCTTTGCCTCTATTCCTTACGAAAACCTGTCGAAGATTATCGATTTTGCAGAAGCAGGCAGGTCGATCCGCAAGCAATCGCCGGAAGCCGTCCTTAAAGGCTTCATCGCAAGTGGCACAGGGGGCACCTGTTTTCCGCTGACCGAAACCCTGATCCAACTTCTGCAAGGGATCGGCTTCAACGTCGTTCCGATTCTTGCCGACAGGCGGTACGGCGCGGACTCACACTGCGCCTTGTTGTGTGAGGTTCTCCCCAGCTCGTGGCACCTCGTCGATCCTGGATATCTACTCACCTCCCCAGTAGCGCTACCTGCTATCGGAAGCGCAGTATACACGCTGCCCTTCACTCACATTGAGCTGCGAAGACTGGGGGAGTCGGACCACGTTGAACTGCACACGATTACCTCCAGTCCTGAAGGATCACGCTCTACCTATCGTCTCACCTATAAAACAACTCCCGTTGACAATCATACTTTTCACTCCGCCTGGGATCGTTCCTTTGATTGGGAGATGATGCGATATCCAGTCCTATCGCGAGTAGTTGGGGGCACTCACATCTATGTTCAGAAAAACTCGATTCTTCTTCGCACGACGGAATCTCAAACCAGGCGCATAGTGGCGGAAGATGACTTTATTCGGGAGGTGTCTTCAAGCATTCTCGTAAACGAGGAGATAATCAAAAAAGCTCTTGAATGCCTTCGGTAATTACAATGAGGTGCGTATGCCCCCTAGAGTAAAACTTTTTATAGCCGTCCTTTGCTCGGCAAGCGTCGACCAGAGCTATGTCGCCACGCTCCTTTCGGAAGTCTTTGGCTCTACCGACTATCAAGGTGCACCTCATCCATTCGATGTGACGACATACTACCAAGATGAGATGGGCCAGGGTCTTTTCCGCTATATTTTAGGCTTTCGAGGGCCTCATACCGCCGACATTTTGGTAGGAGCAAAGCTGGCTTGCGTCGAGCTTGAAAAGGGATCCTCCATCGATGGAAAACGAACCATCAATTTGGACGTCGGCTACCTTGACCACAATAAAATCGTACTTGCTAGCACCAAAGCTGCCGGGCAGAAGCTGTATATGGACGCCGGCATATACGCTGACTTCTGCGCTCGCTATGCACATGGACGATACAATCCGTTTGAGTGGAGCTTTCCTGATTTTAAGGATGGTCGCTACGACGAAGACTTTGCTACCTTACGAACGATGCTTCGTAGGAGTCACAATGAATAGCTTAGTAGGAATTATCTCAGACACGCACGAAGACACGCGAATGATTCGCAAGGCAGTCAGCGTATTGGCCGCGCGATCACCGGGCCTAGTCATTCATTGTGGAGACATAATCTCGCCCCCAGTTATCGAGCTGTTCCAAGGTCTACCGATGAGATTTGTCTACGGCAACAACGATGGGGAGCGCTCAGGACTTACAATGAAATGTGCCGAGCTCGGATATCTGGGCATCGACGATACGGCGTGCTTTGATTTTGGCGGTAAGAGCTTTTTCGTAAATCACGGCACTCGCTCACGAATCATCGATGATGCTGCATCGTCCCAACTATATGATTACGTCTTGCATGGGCATACACATCAGCGGCGAAACGAGCTACAGGGAAGAACTCGTATTATTAACCCAGGAGCTCTCTTCTCTGCAGATGACTATTCAATAGCATTCCTGACTCCAGAGACCGGGGAAGTGGAGTTTGTTGAGATAAGTGATTGATTAGGCGATTCGGCATTCTCTCGGCAGCAAGCTACTCACCACCCAAACTACACAAGAGCATTACTAAAAACCTCGGGCTTTTGCCCACGCGGTGTGCTTTAGTGGTGCGCTGCAACCCACAGGGCACGTAGCCTTGCCGGGCCAATTACTAATTTTTGAGTACATTCGTCAGGACGATATAATCTGCGATGGAGCCGGCGGCTCACCTGAGAGAGGAACGCGGGGTATGTTTTCAACGCGCAAGCACTGTGAACTTCGAGACTCTTTGATCGGTCTTATATCAAGCACTGCTTTTGTGGGTGCCCTTCCTCCAATTACTGACCTGTCTCAGAATTACGCTCAGGCACAAGCAACCGCTGCCGACTCAAATCTTTCTTCGCGAGAGCTCACGGTCCGGCAAAAGCAACTTCTAGAGGTGGCAAAAGAAGCGTACCTATGGGGCTGGCCTCTCGTCTATGTCCGCCAACTCTCTGTCGCGCTCGAGAGGGTCCCAGCTCCTGGTGTGAGTGGGGGATTACCTGTAGCTCCAATAAACGAACTCTCGATGCTGACCAATACGATCAAGCCAGGTGCAGGCGCAATTCCCTGCGCAAATCAGGACGTCATCTACGGCTTTGGCCTCTTCGATCTTGAGCGCGAGCCAGTTGTATTTCAAGTGCCCGATTTCGGCGACCGTTTTTGGCTCTATCAACTCGGAGATCAGAGAACTGACGCGTTTGCTGAACTGGGATGTATGTACAAAACCGCACCAGGCTCGTATCTGGTAGCTAGTGAAGAGTGGGACCAACCAATTCCAGAAGGGATTCGGGAAGTATTTCGCTGCTCGACGCGGTACTGCTATCTTTTGCCGCGCGTCTATTTCGAGAATTGCGATGCGGATCGTGCGACAGTGATGCCGGCAATACGAGAGATCGGAGCCTACCCACTGAGTAGTTTTGACAACTCAACGCAGATCTTCTCATGGGACAAGCCGCGCTGGTTTCCGAATGTAGGGCGCGCCGGGCGCGCGCGGCAGGTAGCACCGGACACCTTCTTCGAAACCTTCTCTCATGTACTCAAGGACGTTCCACCAAAACCGGGCGAAGAGGCCATGTACAAACGCTTCGAAGAGCTCGCTCATGAAAAACAGCGGGACCCACTTTTTGCAGCAGAGCTTAAAAATATTGCTCCCAGCTTTGACCGTGACGTCGTGCAGCCCCTGTTTGAATTTAGGAATGTAGGCATAGAGCTCCCCGGATACTGGACGACAATTTTTAACGGCGCAGCGTTTGGCAACGACTACAAAACACGGACGGCTGTAGCGAAGTCTAATCCATTTGTTAACCGTCGCAATGAAGCAGCGTATTATTATCTCGACCTCGATAGTGCTGGCTCTCAGCTCCTAGGTGAAAATCGCTATGAGATAACATTTTCCAGCTCGACTCTGCCACCTGCAGATGGATTCTGGTCACTAACCGTGTACGACGAACGTCATGTTTTGCCAGAAAATATAAGGGGCCGAATTACCATTGGCTCAAGGGATCGTTCAGTCCTTTTTAACCCAGATGGTTCGCTTACTATCATCGTAGATAGAACGGCAACTGAGTGTGAAAATGTGCCTGGCGTAGCTCAGCCAGCCTCGAAAAATATTTTATCATCCCCTCCCGGCAAATTTTCGCTCTACTTGCGATTGTATCAGCCTCGGGAAGAAGCTCAGAGTGGGCGCTGGGCCCCTCCTGCAGTGCGCAGAATAAGGTGAAAACTAGGCGAGTCCTCATATAGCGGTGGATTCAAGCGCTAGTCCCCGGGATTATATCGATACGCGCTTCTGCCTCGCTACGAAAAAATTGCCGGTCACTAGAACTTCAAGCATTCCAGCTATAAGACCGCTCTTTCTTACCACTACTAGCTACTCGGCAATTGTCGAGGGTGCAAAAATCAAGCAAAATTAGGGGGCTGAGTAGAGTGTCGAAGTATTCATAGCGCCTTGGGCATCAAATATGTACCAGCGCTTAACGAGACCACCTCCTATGAAACGCACAAGAGTCATATTTTCTTCGCTCGTGGTACTACTGACTGCCGTAACATCACACACATACGCTCAAGCCTTACCAACTACTACGCAGAAAAACGCCCAACCAGGCAGTATTGGTTACGGCGGAAACACAAACCCTGGAGAGACAGGCTACGGGGGCTCTCCACCGACGCAAGCCCCGATCCCGAGTCCAACTCCCGATTGTATCCAACAGTACCTACAGGACTCTGCCTCGGGTCCCGCCAGCGATAAGCAGAAAGAGCGATTACGGCAGTGCTTAGACACCACGATGTGTGGCGTGGTGGAAGCGCTTGCTCAGACGCTCTTTGGCAGTGCGACCGGAACCTCTGCATTAGAACCTCACCGACAGACCTGCAACACAATAGTATCGATGGTCTGCCCGCCGACCTGTAAGAATCGGTGGATGTCACTTTTTACCACAGCACCATCAACACCTCGCACTACAGCATCTAAGCCCTGTTCAATAGAGTGCTCACTTAGTTTTTTTGTCTGCGACGAGGGGCTCGACATTTTTGATGAGCTTCGAAAGCAGTGCAAGGCAGGAGACCAGGGCTTTGAAGAACTGTGGAAGCTATTAGGACTGCATCTGTAATACCAAGATGAGAGCCCTTCAGGGTCGGCGCACATGAAGTATATTCTATATCGAATTATCAGCGCCGCTTTTCTTCTTAATGTAGTTTATATCTTTTGGCTTCTCTGTTTTCATTTGAACTTTCTCCAAATCGATCTAGCTGGCCATATGGCCGGGGCCATGAGCCTGCTACGAGTAGGCTTACACGGCTACCAAGACCAATTCTTTCAGGGCTACGTCACAAACTTATTTTATCCACCACTAGAAGACTTTCTGCTTGCAGCGGGCTATGTAGCTTCTGGATTTCAACACGTACTAGCCTTCAAAGTTTATTTACTCGGTATTACCGGGCTTTTTTGCACTGCTATCTGGTTACTTTCGCGACAGCTTACCAATGCATGGGTCCGGTCAGGTTTTCTGTATGTTTGCCTGCTGATTCTTAATATCAAAAAAGAAGGCGTCTCTAATTATCAGGGTTTATCGTTTTGGGATCTGCTTGTGACAGGGCTCTCCAGTCAGATCTTAGGCGGAGGTTTCTTTCTTCTCCTTGTGAGAGAAACTATCGGCAGAAAGCGGCCACAGGTTATTGGCGCCCTTCTGTGCTTCACAATTTTATCTCACATTATTATGGGCCTTATGGCAGCGCTGCTTGTTGCTGTATTCGTACTACATGAGCGCCGCAAGCAGTTTTTAGTTCCGCTCACTCTTTGGAGCCTGCTTACAGCCTTCTTTACGCTCCCATTTTTCGCGTCAGCGCCGTTCTTAGTTTCATCCAAGCTCGTGCTTATCAATCCCTGGCCTCTGGTTCTTTTCGCAGGCATTGTTCTAGCTGTCTTGAAACCATCACAAGAAGCGCGCGTATTACTTTGGGCGGCATTACTAGCTTTCTTACCTAACATTATCGAGGGGCCCAGTTCGAATACCTCTCTGACCATACTTCGTGATGCCTTTGATCGTGCAAGTACTGCCGTGAGGTCGATGCTTGGCTTTACTCTTCCGGCATTTCATTACTATCGCCTTGGAATGCCAGCTCTGCTTCTGATGATTACGGGCACTGCTGTGTGCCTTGATCGGGCACGGCCGTTGAAGCGCTGCTGGTCGCTAGCTCGGGCGCTGGGCGTATCAGTGGCTTGCCTGTGGGCAATCGAGCATGAGCTAGGCTCAACGTTTGAGTTCTACACGGAGCGAGCTTCATCACTTACTACAGCACCTACTGTCTCTCCTCATTTGGATCCTTCGTGGGGTCGCGAGGATGGAATACCGAGATTGTGGTTTATTGAAAACGGGAGACGTATCGATTTTGGCCTAGAGAGCTATCTTTCGCTTACCAGAGAGGATCTTTTCTTTAGTAAGGGGCTCTTATGGGAAAGCTCGCGAGGTAATGTGCTTATTACCTCGGCTCTCGCTACTCAGTTTGGTCCTCCGGCTATTTTAGACTACTTTTACTATTACGGTTACTCGTGTGAATCGCGTGCGTGCCTACTTGAGCAGATGGCATACGATCAGGGCCTGCGCGGCATTCTGTATTCGACCGAGGCACCTCCTCTGTACATGACCAGATCAACGCAACTCTGCTTTGATAAAATCCTTCGAGAAGGAACCGAAAACATGGCGTTTACGCCGAGCGGCAACGTGGTAGTCGGCCGCATTAGGTATCAAGCCTTCTCTCTGGCTGCTCGCAATAGCGAGAGCGCTCGGCGTGTCGCGGCAGTGGAGCAAATCAGTCCATCTGATCTTGTCTTCTATGATGACTCACAGGATCGAGAGTACTTTGCACCACTACTCAAGCAGCACTTTGGTACATGTGTCTATACTCAGAAGCTTAGCTCTTCTGTTTTTGTGAGAGATGAGTACAAAACTTCACTACAGAATATTCTCAGCTCCCCACATTCTATCGATCCGAAGCAGGGGGCGACTCTGGACATAAAACGTCGCGAGAGTGGTCACTATATCATCACTACAACTGGGGTTACTGAGCCGGTGCTCCTACGGATAAAGCTCAACTATCTGCCGGGTCTTGTGCTGCGCGACTCCAATGGCATTCGGGTACCGCTCTTCGAGGGGCTCAGCGGCTTAGTGACGTACGGCAAAGGTGAGATGTTTCTTGATTTCGAGAAGCCACGGCTATTTATTGTAGCGTATGGAATTTCTTTGCTGGCGGCTTTATTGCTGTGTGTGAGTTTTCTGAGGACAATCGCATCGAGAATTAAGGTGCAGTAGACGCAATAGAGGTACCATCGGCACCACGTACTCATGGCATAACAAATTCCTGTTCTTGGCTGCCATGGTTTAGCTAGGCAAGGCGAATACCGATTCTACCCTAAACAAACACCCCTCTCTTTGCTTTGCTCGGTATACTTTCATGCCCTCGGCCGACAACACACCTTACCATCTAGCTACTTAGGTAGCGATTCTGCGAGAAGCTTTGCGTCGCTATTGCCGAGAGTTGCTGAAATAATCCCGTTTTTGCTACTTATCGTGCTGTATGTCGCTGCATTCGCTCCCTCCGCCATCGAATCACTCGTCACCCGCGCTGCGTCGCGAGGATAGCTGGGGGCAACTCTGGCGCGAATCATTAGTGCGAATCGATGGATCACGGAGACAAGTGCCTACTCCGGTTGAGGAGGCGATTGAACGACTTCAGCACCTTCAAACTGATCCAACTCACTCGATTACAGGGGCATCACTTGAGCGGCACACCATAGCTGTTTCATTAAGAGAGTATATTGAGAATCTGCAGCGAATAGAGAAGCGAGGTATCGATCTAGACTCCCTGGCACCAGAGTTTTCAGCTGCTCTCTTTACCTACATTTCCTCACGACGAACTATCTCGGATTTTAAAGAGTTCCTCATATCGGCAGCGATTCCTCAAGAGCTTACCTCTGTGAGGGACGAGCTTTTTTGTCGCGAGTCCCCAAAATTGTTTTGGCGTGTCATGAGGATTGCCGAATTACCTGAGAGTGCAGCGGAGCTCTCAGGTTTTTCAGCAATCGTTGCGGAATGTCTCCGATTCGCCGAGCTTCCAACTGCGTGGGATGGCGTAAAGGTTATGGCCAAGCTCTTCGCCACCGGCCATGCAACCGAGCAGGACTTTCTGACATACATTTATGACACAGAGGAGAGAAGTCTTATACCAGGCTCGATTCTTCGAACTACTGCTGAGTTTCTACACAATGATCAACTTTCGCTCTCATATGAAGGAGAGCGTGTCTTATACTTAATAGGCTCAGGCGTCGTAGAGCGCAGCACCGAGCTTGCATTGCGGACATGGGGCCCTCTGCAGAGCAACAAAGCTGTTGAATTTGGCTTCATTAAGCAGAGAATTGTCTCACTTGCATCACGTGCGGATTCTGGGCTGGAGCAAAACCTTCTTTGCGAGAATCTGAGCCACGCCCATACCTATCTTGAGACAGTAAATAGCGACCTGGCGCGCGATGGTCTTAGCTCCATACAAGCTGCACTCTTGGTTGCAGTCACTCGCTGTGACATACGAGCCGCCAAACTTCTGCTCAATTCTGCTGGCTCTATTACGAGCTTGTCCTGGGGGCCAGGCATAGTTCCGCTGCTACGAGAGTGCTCTCGCGTCTCAACAGATGACTCTCCGCTTATCTCAACTACTTTGCTCAAGACTGTGCTGAGTTCCAAGCTTGTAGCGCAGGAGCTTCGTAGCGAACTTCGAGCCTCTGAAGCGCTCATTGAGCGTACCGTGCACACAAGCGACAAAGAGCGCTTCACACAAATGGTAGAAGGTTTCTGCCGAAATCTTACTGATATTTTGCGAGAAGAGCGTCTCGCAAAAGCAGCTAATCCTGCAGTAGTCCGAGAAGCTCTACGAGTCGCTCGTACGAGCCCGCGCCTATCACAGGTCGCTCTGCAAGAACTCATGGCGATGATTGGAATTTTCGGCGTGCTCTCTGAAAAGCGTGGTTTTGTGTGCCTTCCAGCCATCTCACGGAGGTCGCCTAATGACGACCACCGGATCTCTGCACGAGAGATTGTAAGGATTCACGAGCCGAAGCTGGGCTGGTTCGCTCGCTGGCGGCTGTGGCTGTTTGACCTGTCTCTTATACACATCTCCGAGCCCA
>OMII01000082.1 GCA_900299055.1 Pseudomonadota bacterium
CCATAAGCTGTGCGTCTCTCGTCTCCTGGTATGCTCGTGTAGCCACGAAAAATCGAGGCACGTCGTGACTATCAAGCGTTATGTAGAGATTTGATTCTGCGCAATTTTCATACAGCAAGTGCTGCTCAAAAGCAGAGCCGGTAGCGTTCGCTCCTGTCCGTACATTCACTATCCCATTTCTCACCATGAAGCCTGGCACGTGCATATGAGACTCGATGCGAATATGCGGCTCAACTACTCCCAACGAATGAACCGCGTTAGCAACTTTGGTCACTGTTGGCGCAAAGGAGCTCCCTTTGGAACCTGAGTTGTTATAGTGGGTCATCTGGATGCAGATCCCTATGTCCTCAGTCCTGTTTACATAGATCATCGGGTAATCTACTTGAGTGCCATCGTGGTCGACATACTTTTCAGGACAAATCACATACCTGTCTGCGGCCCTGCGATCATCTCCGAGATGCGCCGCATACTTTTCACGAATCTTCTCAGCGATGTCTTGGACGAACCACGTGCCCTGCAGTCCTTTGTTGGCTTGGGTATTTGACTCGTGGTTGCCGGGCAAAATACGGAATACCGGAGGTTTGAAGTCTGGATTTTGTCTGACCTTCTTCCAGATATAGTCTAGGACGGGATTGAGCAATTCGTAGATATACTGCGCCTGCGAATCAAGCCCGTTAAGAGGATACTCCACAAGCTGCGCCTCCTGGGTATATCGCAAGTAGTTCATCCCTTGACGAATATCACCATTAATCAGGATCTCTTCACACCCGCGGTCTACGGCATCAATCAAGCCTGAGAGGACCATCTCTGGCTTCATCGTTGGCGATCCTATCTGCCAATCGCTGGAAACGTACAGAGTGGCACTCTTCCTCGGCAATCCTCTCTCTCGATTTGACTCGAGCACCTGGAGCAGTTTTGGAGTCACAATTTGGTATTCGATCGCCTGCGTTACCTTGCCTTGATGCACTCCTCCCGATACGACGACGAAACTGCTCTGAGGTGGCCTACCGTACACCGTCGCATCTCTGCGGGCCCGGTCTTGATTCAGGCTGTAATAGAGGTCGGTCATTTTTGACTCTGACCCCTGCATGGTACCTCCTGAGATAATCCACGCCCCATGGCTACTCAGTTCACCAACAGTTTCACCTGTATCAAAAAGCAAGTGCATTGGCGCGACCCGTTGTCCTAAGTTTAACTGGGCGCGTAACCATCCCTCGTAGCCAGCAGTCGGGTTCGCTCTCGGAAGCTTGCCATAATTATGCGTTGGCACTACCGCGACATCATAGACCGGTCCATCACCCGTCTTATCATGCATACTGAGACGCATCCCGCTACGCGAAACCACTTTACCTCGGGCAATCGCTTCGAGTTTTGGATCAAGTACGTGAGTCAGCTTCTCAAGAAGTAGTGGGTCTTCTTTTTCAGCGAACGACAGATAATCGCCGAAGCGCGCGCGTATATCCTCCCGACAGGCATCGAGAGAGCCCTGCCCCAGAATCTCCTCTGATATCGCCCGGATAATTTCCAGCTCATTCATTTCAATGCCGGTGCGCTCTTGAATAGTTTCAGACTCATACAGCGCTCTACCCAGCTTCATCTCGAATGGTTGAGCTACAAGGCTAATGAACTTAGACCAATCAGCGATCTGGACCGATAAATTCTGCATTTGGGTGTGCTGAGATTGTGTATTCAAACGCTCAACAAAGCCCCGCAAAGCCTCCTCGCTTACTGCTTCGCCTCCAGCACCGTTGTGCACAGCGCGTTCTCGAAGTGCTTGCAGATAAGCCCACCTTTCCGCTACGACATCTTCCGCCCTTCCACTCACGTGTAGTATTGGGGTGGCCAAGTGATTGAACAAATCATCAGCTAGGGGGATTTGGTCACCTCGCGAACGAACACCCGACGTCCAACTCCGCACTCCTCGCCGCTGCAAGGCCGGATCTCCAACCAATAATCCTCCAACTATGGTCAGCTGTACTGGGGTATCTGGTCCCTGCGTTCTCCCTATCGCGTCCCGTAAAAGACCAGTTTCTACGGTATTAGTTGGAAACTTTATCTCATCTATGATGACTGTTGGTGGCATACCAGGACCGTTAGTCGGCACGTTGTAGTGCGCACTGGCCCGCAGGGCTCGTTCCTGCGAGGCCTGCTCCATGAACACGTCAAGAAGCGCTTTGTCTGCATCCTCTGAGTTACTAGACCGTGCGCGTCTCACTGCCTCTACTGCTCGAACTCCAAGCCCAGCGTCTTTACCAATAGCTGAGAGGACATAGCCATCCTCATCTTTCTGCAATAGCCCCTGCTCTGCGAAGTACTTCACCGCCAAAACAATATGTCCAGGCTTCAAACCAGTTCGTTCGCTGAGGAAATGCACACGCATCTTGTCCAATAAAGACGGAACTCCCTCATCACGACTGGCGGCGATACCGAGTCGACGAGACTTGCCTGAGTATTTCTTGCGGAGCTCTTGAAACAACTCACCACCGAGTCGCTCTCGAATTTGGGGGGAAAGTTGGCTCTCAAAATTTCCCTGACTGACCGCGCCATGCGGGTAGGCATACACTTTTCCGTCGCCTGGTCCCTCCGACACATGAACTATTCCAAGCTTAACGAGTCGCTGACACTGATTCTGGGTCCGCTTTGACGCTGATGCAAACTCTCCAGAATTGAACAGAGGGCGGCGCTCCAGCTCTCGTTGGATATCTCTCGGCATATCTCCGAGAATGTCGTGCTCTACCGCTCTAATCGCTCGTGCGAGTCGAATGTGTTGCTTGTTGAGTGCCCCGTAACTGACCGCATTAAGACGTGCAGCTTTCTCGTCTCCACCCTCTTCTTCGTGACCACGACTATTATGCGAGATAAAGTTCTCGATTTTCTTATCTATTCGCCGAAGCTCATTCAGCAGCTTCTCGTCAGTCATGCCTCTCGCCTTTCCGCGAATCTTAGCCGTATCTCTTACGACATTTATCAGCAGTCTTGCTGTGTCAGGGTGCAAGCCTGATAGGGAAGCCTTCCCAGATATAAACAACTGCTCGCCCAAAGCTCGGCAAAACTCTTTGAGTCGATTCGGTGATGAAACATAGCGCTTGAGCTGTTTTTCAATCTTACTAAGATCCTGACAGCGTCCGACCTTGAATTTACCCAGGTCAAGATTTCTCGCCTCTTCGCGCACAATCCTCGCAAGACCCCCAAAATCAACTCCTTTGAGTGAGTCCAATTGTGCGAGATCGACACCGAGATGCTTTTTGGCGATGTCATCTACTACAGCCAAACGTAAGTCCGAGATTGATTGGGTGACTTTCTGCTTCATCTCTACTTCTCCTTCGAGCTAGGCGTCTTGTTGAGGACTGCTTCACTGATCAGATCGCTGAGCGTTACTTCGTCCGCTTGAAATGAGTTGGAGTTCATACAGCGTTGAATCTCACTCGGGGAAGCTCCGGAGAGTCGGCTCGTGAGCTCGAGCATTTCGTCTGCTGACATCTGACTGGATTCCACGAGAGTGCGAACAAACGTTTCCAGGCATTCGGAATCGGATGGAGACGAGGGGCGTTTTTTCATCGCGTCACCTTTATCGAGAAATAAACTGACACCCCGCTGGGCCTGCAAATGGTTCTACACTGTTTCCGCAAGAAGCGTAGCGATTATTTCGTTAGACGGATGTTCGCAGAGCGTTTTGCACCTCGATCGAAAACGTGCCCTATTTCTACTTATAGTGGAAATAGCGCGCGTTTATGGCACTCATGCTTCTGATTCCTACTGGTCGCGACAGGTCCTCGCTTTTTTTCCTGCTGGTCTCTTGTGCCCTTCTCCTCGGTAGCCTCATTTCGAGCTTCCGGAGTAGTAGCGGCAACTAGCCTAGCGAATCTCGTGGATCGTTATCAGTGAGGAGTTGGTTTCGACTTGCTTTACACTGCGGCCCATTGTCGTTGCAGCGTCTAGGAATCGTTGTGGAGAGCGGCGACTCCCGACTGTTTTAGCAGCGGCGATTAGCAGGGCTGGCTTCTCAAAGAGAACACGCAACTCCTCTTCGCTTCCTGAAAGTCGGGCTAAAAAGACATTCTCTGTTCTTCCGTATACCGACAGCGGTGCGCGTACATATTGTTGGAACTCTGCCGAACTGGAGCTATCCATGGACTCTGCTTCGATAAGACCTGAATAAAGTACTATTGGGCCGGCATACGCTCGGGCAACACGACCCACGGAGCGCCACTCCTCGCTATGCCATGTCTGCACAAGGCCACGTACTACGATGAAAAATGCCGCAACTAGAAGAGCTAGTGACTTTACTGGCGCTCCGTCAATACGACCCAGAAGCACTGCGGCGACAATTGTACACACGGCTGTTTGCCACTCCCAGTACCGCGGCAGCCATACTGCTCCGCCTGTCAACACGGCTAGGAACATAAACGTCACAGGAGCTACCACGAGATAAGGAAGTAGCGTGTAAGGCGTGGCGCGAGCGAGCCTATCGCTGCCTACTCTCCCCTGCCAAATATACGCCATTACAGCACCGAGAGTCGCGGCTACTACTAAAGGCATCGGCACGCAGTCCATCAGGATTTCAGGGAAACCGGGAATTCGAGTAAACAGTAGGCCTGATGCTCGACTTCTCAGCTCAAAAAAATGAATGGCTCCAGGCAGACATGTACCAAATAAGATGAGCAGCCACATTGAGGTCTTCCTCAACGTGGCTGAGTTTCGCGCGACTGTAATAACGTTAGCTAACGCTACCGCGATAAAAAGATAGTGCGCATACCAGGTCATAAGAGTTGCCGCGACCCAAAGAAATGCGCGGCGATGAGAATACATCTCTCGTAGCAACAACGATGCGTATATCGACAGCAGCGCCGAAAACGTGGCCAACGAATATGGCCGTGCGGTGATGGCTCCAACCTGAAAGACATCGCAGCCAAGCAAAAATCCGGCTGCATAGAGTGGCACTGAGCGGCTGCTTGAAAATCTTGCGGCTAGTAGGCTCACCATCCCCGCCGAACCGATAGCGGCAATGATGCTCACAAGGCGTAACGATACTTCGGAGCTCCCTCCAGCGCGTACGATGAACCACTCAATAACATA
>OMII01000083.1 GCA_900299055.1 Pseudomonadota bacterium
TAGAAACCGCGCCGTACGCATTTGCGATGGCAGAGGTTGCAACTTTTCCAGAGAGGCCTGCATAGGTAACTCCTGAGCCAAGAATCGTGTCTTTTACCTGTTGGAATGATAGTGCTCCGCTACACTGAGCCTGTACCAGCACGCTTATGCCTGCAACTTGAGGTGCCGCCATCGAGGTTCCACTCAAATAGACGTACTCGTTGCGAAGGAAGGTGCTATAGATGCTCGACCCGGGGGCTGCTATATCGACTGTCGAAGCGCCGTAGTTTGAGAATGAAGAGAGTGTGCCCGCTGCGTTACTTGAGGCGACAGCGAGAACGTTTGCGTTGGTGTATCCGGAGGGATACGAGGCAACGGCGTCATTGTTGGAGGTGTCATTACCAGCGGCAGCGACAAACAGAATTCCGGCGTTGGCTGAAGCTTGAATCGCTGTTGCAAGTGCTGTGTTGTAGCCACCTCCGCCCCATGAGTTGCTACTAACGACGACTTTATGCCCTGCATTTCTCAGAGTCGTTCCGTAATTTAGAGCCTTGATCGCGTTTGATAGGCTGCCACTGCCTGAACTGGAGAGAAATTTTGCGCCAACTAACTTCACGTTCCAGGCAACGCCCGCTATACCCGTCGAGTTGTTTCCGCGGGCGCCGATGATGCCTGCGCAGTGTGAGCCGTGTCCGTTGTCATCAAGTGGATTACCCGAGTTGGTTATGGCGTTTATGCCGTGGACGTCATCAACGTATCCGTTCCCATCGTCGTCGACGCCGTTCGCAGGGATTTCATTCGGATTCGTCCAGATGTTTGGTGCTAGATCGGGATGCGTGTAGAGGATGCCGGTGTCGACGACGAGGGCGAGAATCGCATCACTCCCTTTGGTGACATCCCATGCGGCAGGCAGCGAGAGAAAGCCACTGGCGTATTGATTTCCGAAGTAAGGGTCGTCAGGAACTTCAGAGGCAAAATACGCGAGGTCTGGTTCGCACTGCACCCGCCCACCGAGCTTAGCAAGCATCTTGCGAGTTTTAGCACGGTAGCAGAGGTTGATCTTTCTTGAGTAGCGAACGGGCGCATCATTGGTATTCTGCGCCATGACACGTCGCTGAGAGCGTTCCTTGAGAATCAGTATGCCCGGAGCGATGCGTTCACCTGCGATACCAGTGGGCAGAATCCCTGGGGCGCCTGCGTCGATTGTGGCGTACGCCTGGGTCTTGCTTCGAACGCTAAGCACAGCGCCAGGGAATGCGTAGCGGTCGGCGCAGATGGCCTCGCGTGACGCCAGGATGCCGCCGACAACTAGCGACGCGCTGATAATCCATCCTCGAAAGCCCAAATCCCCCATACGTCATGGATATCGGCTGGTCACACGAGGTTCCTAATAGAAATCGGCCAAATCTGTTGATGAATCAGTTAGTCGACCTAAGAGATTCCATGGGGGTGCCCTAGCAATAGTGAGGCAGTGACTGCTGGTGGATAGTGTAAGTTAGTCGAATTACGAGGTTAGGTGCTGGGGCGCGGAGAATGACGGGAGTAGCTAGCAGGTTCCATCGCAGTACCTGAGGCAAGTCCTACTGCGGCAATACGAGCAGCAAGCCGGGCCAGGGGGCTGGGTGTTGGTTGGTGTCGGGGTGACGGTAGGTGTGTCGGTGATGGTCGGCGTGACCGTTACGGTGCTGGTAGGAGTGCTGGTGGGTGTTTGAGTTGGTGAGGGAGTGGCAGTTGGCGAGTCAGTGAAGGTAGGCGTTATCGTTGGTGTATCGGTTGGAGTGTACGTCGGAGTGCGAGTTGCAGATGGCGTTGCGGTTGGCGTTTGGGTGCTCGTTGGAGTGTTGCTGCTAGTGGGAGTAATAGTGGGAGTACTGGTGGGGGTGCGTGAGGGGGTAAACGTTGGAGTCATGGTGAGAGTTGGCGTTACCGTAGGTGTCGGCGTGTTTGTTGGTGTGTGAGTGAAGGTTCGTGTTGGTGTAACGGTGGGCGTGGCAGAGAAGGTGTAGGTTGGCGTTCTTGTAGGGGTAGTCGTCGGAGTGTTGGTTGGCGTCGCCGTTGGAGTGCTCGTTGGTGTGGTGGTCGGTGTATTAGCGTTCGTGGAAGTAGGAGTCACTGTGGGTGTTAATGTTGGCTGTGCTGCGATCGGAGTTGTCGCAGAGCCGGGGCAGGTATCCCATGAACAGAACTTGCGACAGGTTCGGCTTGTGCAGAATTCACAGCATGGAGCTGGTGGTGGTGTAGGAACGATTGGTGTCGGTGTCGGCGTCGCTGGGCCACACGATGGTAAGCATTGTCTAAAGCAGGTTTTGCTTGTGCATCCCCAACAACACGGGCGTGAATCCGGAGTTGCAGTTTCTGTGGGTGTGCTTGTTGGGGTCTCGGTTGGACTAGCGGTGGGCGTATCAGTAATGGTGCTTGTTGGCGTGATCGTAGGTGTATCTGTCACGGTAGAGGTGGGCGTGATCGTTGGTGTGCTCGTAAGGGTGCCGTTTGGGGTTGGGGTAGGTGTAGGCGTTTGACAGATCATCTGTGCGGCCGTTATCGCGCCATACGCGTTAGCTACTGATGATGTTCGCACCGATGACGCAAGATTTGCGTAGACCGAGCCGTTCTGCAGAATAGCGTCGCGAAGGTCTGCGTAGCTGAGAGAGTTTCCGCAGGCTGCTTGCAGCAGCACCGCGATACCCGAGACCTGTGGCGCTGCCATTGAAGTTCCATTCATCGCCAGGTACGTGGAGGCGGGATAGGTGCTCAAGATTCCGGATCCAGGCGCGGCGATATCAACTGAAGTCGCTCCGTAGTTTGAAAAAGAAGAGAGTGTGTTGGATGCAGTTGTGGACGCGATCGCTATGACGTTATCAACGGCATAGCTAGCAGGATAAAAGGGAGTGGTGTCGTTATTCGCAGAGTTGTTGCCGGCAGCGGCTACAAACAAAACGTTCGCCGCAGCAAGGTCTTGGATGGCGTTGTAGAGCGAAGCACTGAAACTCCCACCGCCCCATGAGTTGTTGGCGACTACCACAGAGTGTCCGGCTTGTTTGAGCGCAATCGCGTACTGGATCGCTCGGATGGCGTTCGCTGTGCTGCCAGAGCCGCTACTGCTGAGAAATTTTGCAGCCACCAGTTTTACGCGCCAGGCGACCCCTGTTACTCCAGTGGCGTTATTTCCACGTGCACCGATGGTGCCTGCGACGTGAGTTCCGTGTCCGTGGTCATCCTGTGGATCGCCTGTGTTCGCGACGAAGTTGAACCCGTGCACATCATCGATATACCCGTTGCCGTCGTCATCGATGTTGTTAGCTGGGATCTCACCGGGATTGGTCCACGCATTTGCCGCGAGATCCGGGTGATTATACGCGATGCCGGTATCAACTATGACAGCAATGGTTGAATCACTGCCCGTCGTGATATCCCACGTGTTAGGTAAGTTCAGAGTAATAGGCGCATACATCGTGGGATACTGCGGGTCGTCGGGAGTCGCGCTCGCAAAGAGCGCATAGTTGGGGGAGCACGTTTTGTGGCCTGGAATCTTAGCGAGCATCCGACGCATTTTCGCTTTTTTGCATTCGTCGCGAGCCCGCATATATGGCATAGCTGTTTCGCTTGAGGCGCGTTTAGAGCGAGCAGGACGTTCCTTGATAACGAGAACGCCAGAGGCTACTTTTTCGGTGGAGAACTCACGGGTTTTAATCCCAGGGAGGCCAGCCTCGACAACTCGGAGAGCTGACGTAGGGCCGCGCGCGCTGATGATCGCTCCGGGATATATCCACCCCTGGGCGAGAGCGACACTGGCGCTGAGTGCTTGCATGAAAGCACATACCATTACCAAACCTACTGTGCGTAGGAGTCGCCCTGAACCAGATCCCATCGTGTTGTACGTCGGCGGTATAGGTAATCAACTAAACAGGTTTTTCTGCGAAAAGTTTAGGCGTTGGGCGAGCCTCTGGAGTGAGGATGTGGCGCGTTTACGCGGGGTTATCGACACGCCACAGCCTATGACCTATAGTCCCACCAGATTGAGGGCAAGGTGCCTACGGGGATATCGTACCGTGCGTGAGCAACTTACCTACGGCTAGAAGCCCAACGAGAGAGCGTAGTACGAGATGAAAGAGAGATTGGTAATCGGAACGCGCAAGAGTCCACTCGCGTTGTGGCAGAGTGAGTTTGTCAAAGCGAGCCTGGAGAAACTATTTCCAGGTGTAGTAATAGAACTCAAGCACATCGTAACACTTGGTGATAAAACCCAGAACTCAGCGGCAGCAATCCCGAGCATCGGTGGTAAGGGTCTGTTTACGGCTGAGCTTGAAGAGAGTCTCATTCGAGGAGAGATAGATTTAGCCGTGCACTCGCTAAAAGACCTACCCACATCGCTTGCGCCCCAATTCGCAGTTGGAGCGATTCCGCGCAGAGCTTCGGTCGATGATGTGGTGATTTCGCGATCCGGAGCGCAGCTAGCTATGTTGCCTGCCGGCTCGGCAGTGGGAACTTCAAGTCTTCGTCGCTCATCGCAGATTCTTCGCGCCCGGCCCGATCTCGTGATTCGCCACATCCGAGGAAACGTGGACACGAGGATACGAAAACTCCGAGCCGATGAAAAAGAGTATGACGCGATAGTGCTGGCTCGTGCGGGGCTCGATCGCCTCGGCCTTTCAGAGCAGATCACGGAGGTTGTTTCGCATAACGTGATGCTTCCTGCTCCAGGGCAGGGAGCTCTGGGTATTGAGTGTCGAAGCGAGGATTCGATAGTGCGTGAGATGCTAGCGCGCCTACATGATGTGGATACCGCAGCGGCCGTGAACGCTGAGCGTTCGTTTCTCGCTGCGCTCAATGCCGGGTGTAATACCCCCGTGGGTGCGCTCGCGTGTGTCGATGGAGAGCGAGTGCGTTTTTCAGGACGTTGTTTGTCGCCCGACGGCACACGGTGTATTGAGACTCAAGGTGAGTGTCGGCGTGGCGACGAAATTGTCCTAGGTCAACGTATGGCGGATGAAACCCGCAGTCAGGGGTTTTCCGAGTTGCAGTGCGCATGATTACAACAGTCGTTATCACCCGGCCCAGCGGGCCGTATGCGGGCGCCGAGAAGCTCTCTCGCAAGATCGTTGAGCGAGGCATGAAGCCGTTTGAGTTTCCCGTGTTATCGTGCGAGGCGCTTGCCCTTAGCGCGGAGCACCGTGCTGTGGTTGCTGAGACACTTTCGACTCACGGTAGCTGGGTGGCGTTTCTGTCTCCAACGGCGGTTTTTGTGTTTGCGGATGTCCTCGCTCGCGAGTTTTCCGGGCATGATGCGTTGTCGCGTATCTCTGTAGCGGCCCAGGGTTCGGGCACAGCCGCTGCGATTCGTGAGTGCTTTGGACGCCCCGCAGATTTTATCCCTTCTGTGTTTGTTGCCGAGGAGTTCGCCAAGGAGTTAGCCCCCCGGCTTGGATCTAGTCAGCGTGTTTTGGTGCCCCAGTCGTCGGAGGGGCGAGATCTCTTTGCTCCCACCCTACGGACCCTCGGAAGGCAGGCATATAGTTTTGCGCTCTACGGCCTCTGCCCGCGTCGTGTCGAGGTTGAGCGCTACGAGGCGTTCAAGGCTCTTTCTGGTGAACATACGGTAGTGGTGTTTATGAGCCCCTCCGCGGTGCGTGCTGCTGTGCAAGAGGCTGGGGATGCCCTGGCCGGTAAGCGGATCCTCTCTGTCGGGCCGATTACGAGCCAAGCTGTACGTAAGGCTGGACTTTTGGTGTGGCGAGAGGCTCGGGAGCACTCAGAAGAGGGGGTTATGGAGGCCCTGGCGAGGTAGCGAGTAACGAATCGGGCAGGGCCTCTGTGGTTGCTGCCTAGTTCGGGACGTTTCTTGAAAAATTATCGAAGGTTAGCTAACGTAAGACGGCATTTCCAAGGAGCCCTTACGATGATCGATCTTCACGACCTCCGCGAGCGACCAGAGCAATACCAACAGGCGTGTGACAACAAGCGCATCGCTTTTAATGTGCGCGCCTTTTTGGAGCTCGACGCCGAATATCGTCGGGTGCGCAGTGAGGTGGAGTCAATGCGTGCTGCTCAGAACTCCGTCAGTAAGGAGATCCCAAAACTTCAGGGAGCGGAGAAAGAGCAGAAGTTAGCCGAGATGAAAGGGCTAGCAGAGCGAGTTAAGGAAGGTGGCCTGACCCTTAAAGATCTCGAGGATCGTTGGACGAAGGAACAGCTTCGTATCGCTTCGATACCCCTTGATGGCGTGCCGGTTGGAAAAGATGACACCCAGAATCGTCCCAATCGATTTTGGGGAGAAGTTCCGAAGCCAAGTTTTGAGATTCGAGATCATGTACGGTTAGGCAAAGAGCTTGACCTATTTGATATTGAGCGCGGGGTTAAGATCGCAGGAGCGCGCAGCTATTTTCTCAAAGGTGATGGAACGCGCTTACAGCATGCCATCTTAAGCCTTGCGATGGATACCTTGCATAAATCGGGGTATCTACTCATGGATCCGCCCCACATCGTAAACTATGAAGCGATGATGGCTACTGGATATTTCCCGGGTGGAGAGGAGATGGCCTATCATCTCGATGAGCGAGATGATGGATTGCACCTCATCGGAACCGCAGAGGTTCCGGTAGCATCGTACCACTCAAATGAGATCCTGTCGCTTGAGGAGCTCCCTAAGCGCTATGCTGGATACTCTCCATGCTATCGGCGAGAAGCTGGCGCGTACGGCAAAGATACGCAGGGCCTGTATCGCGTACATCAGTTCTACAAGGTTGAGCAGGTAGCTTTCTGTAAAGCCGACCCCGAAGAGAGTATGAAGCTTCACCATGAGCTTCTTGGTAACGCAGAAAAAGTGCTGCAGTTGTTAGAGCTGCCCTACCGTGTGGTGGATGTGTGCACGGGTGATATGGGCCAGGGACAGGTATATAAGCACGATATCGAAACGTGGATGCCATCGCGAAATGCCTATGGCGAGACGCATAGTTGCTCTTCGTTTTATGACTTTCAAGCGCGACGTCTCAATACGCGCTACAAGGACAGCTCAGGCAAGAATGTGTTCTGTTACACGCTCAACAACACGTGCATTGCGTCTCCGCGTGTCTTGATTCCGTTGCTAGAGAACCACCAGAACGCGGATGGCTCTGTTACCATTCCCAAAGCTCTCAGGCCGTACATGGGCGGGCAAGAAGCGATAGTAGCAAAGAAATAGCGGGCGTTGCCGGAGGTGGTTATGGGAGAGGCTGCGCACGAGAATATAGGAGTTGGAGTGAAGTCGAGTTCCAAATTTATTGACGCGCTACGAGGCGAGCGTGGTGAAACGTCTCCGATGTGGATGATGCGCCAGGCTGGACGTTACCTTCCCGAGTATCGTGCGCTTCGAGAGCATAACTCGATGCTTCAGATGGTCATGACGCCTGAGCTAGCGTGTGAGGTCACTCTGCAGCCTTTGCGCCGTTTTCCGCTCGACGCGGCGATTATCTTCGCTGACATCTTGACGCCTCTGATAGGCATGGGAATTAATCTTGAGTTCAAGAAGGGAGAGGGGCCTGTTATTGATAATCCGGTACGCTCTGCGAAGGACGTTGCTAACCTTAGAGTGCCAACTCCACAAGAGAACGTAGGATATACCCTCGATGCAATTCGCATGGTGGTGTCAGAGTTGCGAGGCAAGACGCCGCTTATTGGTTTTTGTGGAGCTCCGTTTACGCTCGCGTGTTACCTCATCCAAGGGGAGAGCCCAGGAGACCTTGAGTATACCAAGGGGCTGATGGTCGGAGACCCAGAAACGTGGCGCGCCTTGCAGTTAAAGTTGGTGAAACTTTCAGCCGACTATCTTGTCGCCCAAGTGGAGGCAGGATGCGAGTCTTTGCAGATCTTTGACTCCTGGCTCGGATATGTGGGGCCTCGCGAATACGATCGCTTTGTCGAGCCATACCTGCACGCGCTTGTCGATGAAGTCCGCTCTCGAGTCTCGGTGCCGGTGGTGTTTTTCGCCACGAGTGTAGCGGGGTTGTTCCCACGACTCTCAAAGCTCTCTGTTGACGCTTTTGGCGTAGATTGGCGAGTTTCGTTGCCGCAGGCCAGAGCGTTATTAGGGCGCGACACTCCGTTGCAGGGTAATCTTGATCCGCAGATTCTGGCCGGTCCATGGGAGTACATCCGCTCTTCCGCTCAAGCTATCTTGGATGAGGGGCGAGGATTGCCGGCTCATGTATTCAATCTTGGTCACGGAATTTTACCGCATACACCAGTTGAGAATGTGGAGCGGCTGGTGGAGTTTGTCCGGAGCTACCGAGCATGACCCATCTCTTCGCGGTGCTTAGTATTGCGCTCTACATCGCCGCGACAGTCGCGTACCTACTCCAATTGTGGCGCCCGAGCAAAACTGGGCGTTCCATAGCATCTGCTCGGATGGCCTTCGTAGTCGCTTTTGTGTTGCACACCATCACGATGGGGTTTGTGGCGTTGGAGCCCGGTATGCGAGTGCTCGATAATGGGGCTGATTATTTTCTCTGGGTATCGTGGGCGACGGCCCTCGTGTTCTTCTTTTTTCGTCGCAAACTCGAATATCCGATTGTGGGAGCGTTTGTAGTTCCAGTGATTGTCGCGTTTATGGGCAGCTCTTCATACCTGCTCCATGCAGGAGCATCGTCGCTTGTTGAGCGACAAGAGGGGGGCGTGAGTGTTGTCCTGTCGTTGATTCACGCCGTACCAGCTCTGGTATCGGTGGTGAGTCTAGCCATGGCTTTGATTGTCAGCACCGTATTCCTCGTCGTAGATGCGCGACTCAAACGTCGCCCGGCAGTTGCTCTCCGTAGCTCAGGACCAGATTTACAACTACTCGATCGGCTCAATCGACAGTTGGCGCAAGTTGGCTTTGTGGCCATCTCACTCGTAGTATTGAGTGGGGGGTTATGGGCTGTGAGTCAGCAGAAACCGATCTTTTCACTCGACACGTCAGTTGTCTCAGGTGTGGTTGTCTGGATATTGCTAGCGTGCATCCTGCACGGCAGGCTTGTACTTGGATGGTCTCCTAAAAGGGTGTCTCGCTTTACGATACTAGTGACGGCCTCGTTTTTCGTCTCGGTGTTTATCGTAATGGTGATGGCTGGTCGTATAACTCATGCATTGTTGTGGTCGTAGGTCGTGGTGGCGCAAGCGGAAATCATCGTAGGTGAAACCACATACGACCCTCGCCTGGTCGTGACCGGCGTTAGTTTCCGCACCCTTGATATCGACGGCAGAGAGCGACTCGCCCGAAAGGCGCCCGATCCGGAGCGTCTCGCAGCGCGATTGCTGCAAGAGGGGATCGCCAAAGAAGCTGCGGTAATTTCGACCTGCAATCGCTTTGAAATCGTATCGGTTGGTGGTGAAGGGGGCGGATTGAGACGCTTCTTTGAAAGCCTCCTGGAGCTTCCAGAGACACAGCGAGACGCACTGTACCAATACACTGACGCGTCAGCTGTGCGGCATCTGTACCGAGTCTCCTCGAGCCTTGATTCGATGTTGGTCGGGGAAGCTCAGATATTAGGACAGGTAAAAAAGGCATATCAGCGAGCGGTTCAGATCGGAAGCGTTGGCTCCCACCTGCATCACCTCTTCCAGAGCGCTTTTCACGTTGCCAAGAAAGTTCGTACCCATACCGATATCGCGCAGAATGGAGTGTCTCTCAGTTATGTCGCGGTCAGACTGAGCCAGCAGATTTTCTCAGACCTCTCAACAACGTCTGTGCTGATTATCGGAAGTGGTGAGATGGCAGAGCTTGCGGCCCTCCATCTGTGCTCGCATGGATGTCGCAAAATTATCGTCGCTAACCGCTCTGTCGATCGTGCGGCCGAGCTTGCGGAGCGATTTGGAGGTCTTGCCGTTTCGCTTGGTGATGTTGATAAAGCCCTTGATGACGCTGATATCGTCATCGGCTCGATTGCTATCGATAGACCGATTCTTACCGCCGCCTCAGTACGCTCGCGGCGTGGTAGTCGGCCCTTGTTCTTGATCGATCTGGGGGTGCCGCGAAACTTCGCCCCAACTCTTGCCGATGTCGATAATGTTTACCTCTACAACATCGATGATCTCGCCGCGATAGCCTCTGAGAACAAAGCACTTCGGGACGAGGCCGCTAAAGAGGCCGAGATAGTTATCGAGTACGGACTGATGCAGTTTGAGCGGTGGCGTAAAAAGCTAGCGGCAGTTCCGGCGATTGTTGATATTCGAGCTCGAATTGAGAATATCTGTCGGACAGAGCTCTCTCTGGGGCTGCCTAACGCCCCGGAATCGCGAGAAGAGACGATTGAGCGCCTGGCGCACTCCCTCTCGCAGCGCATTGGGCATGAATTAACCGAGCTGCTCGAGCGTCAGAAAGGGGTCACCACGGGTGACAGGGACGATCCTCCTTTCATCTTTATTCCGCGCACGAGATAAAGCCGCGGAACCTACGACATGGAGAGCCAGATATGCGAAGTGTTTTATCGTGGCGCGTGTTGAGACGAATCACGCACCGCATGGTTTCTATAATTAGCACGGTGTACGTACTATGTGGAGTTTGTATGGCTGACTCAAATGACGCAAAGCGAGAGGAGCTCAAAAAGAAATTGAACCCGATGCAGTACCAGGTAACGCAGCAGTGTGGCACAGAGCCACCATTCCAGAATGAGTACTGGAATAATCATGCCGAGGGAATTTACGTAGATATCGTGTCAGGAGAGCCTCTATTTAGCTCGCAAGACAAGTTCGATTCAGGTACGGGGTGGCCAAGTTTTACGAAGCCTCTTGAGAAGAAAGCCATCATCGAAAAGAACGATCGCACGCACGGTATGATTCGAACTGAGGTCCGCTCCTCGCGTGCTGACTCACACCTTGGTCACGTGTTCCCTGATGGACCAGGTCCGACGGGAACGCGCTACTGTATCAACTCTGCGTCGCTGCGGTTTGTCCCTGTCGATAAGCTTGAAGCCGAAGGATACGGCGAATATCTGCAGCTGTTTCGCAAAGAGGTGAATAATGCCGGCCAGAGGTCGGGGTTTGAGGTGGCGATGCTAGCAGGAGGGTGCTTTTGGGGCGTAGAGGAGCTTATCCGCGCGCTTCCTGGGGTCGTCTCGACCGAGGTGGGATATACCGGAGGGGCATTTCCGAATCCGACGTACGAGAAGGTCTCTGCCGGAACCAGTGGGCACGCCGAGAGTGTGAGGATCGTGTTTGATCCTACTAAGATTACCTACGCTGAGATCGTTCGGTATTTTTTCCGGCTTCATGATCCAACAACTCCAAATCGCCAAGGTAATGATCGGGGCACGCAGTATCGCTCAGCGATATTTTTTACGTCCCCGGAGCAGGAACGCATCGCACATGATGTAATCGCTGAGGTCGCTGCGGCTAAAAAATGGAATGCGCCAATCGTGACCCAGGTTGTGGCAGCATCGACCTGGTATCCCGCGGAAGACTATCACCAAGATTACCTTCAAAAGCATCCGAACGGTTATACGTGCCACTACTTGCGCGACTAAATCGCGTTATGGCTACAGCGTTAACCGAAACAGGATCTGTTTGGCGATAGCTCCGAATTGAGACTTAAGCGCGCTAGGATCGCTTGTTGGGTAATATCCTCCAAGCGAATCCTGGGAGAAGTTTCCAGGCTCAACTCTCACTAAGCTAGAGCAGCTCTGAGCGGTTTCGCTTGCAGGATTACATTGCTGCGTGAAGCCGATGGTGACCGTCTGATCTTGGAGTGGGTGATACGCGGAACACACCAGATCGCTCTTTTTCGCATCAGAACCTCCACGCGTTTGTACGTTGAAATCTGTTTGAGGTTTCCAGCTAGCATATCGGAGATTGCTAGACTTTGGAGCAAATACAAGGGCTTCGGGGGCTAGGGCAAGACGCTGGAGGAAGAAATCTTTTCGCAGGTTAAAATCAAGCGCGTTTTGGAGGGGATCCCAGCAACTCTCCCCGTACGTGTAACGGGCCCCTTCTCCGAGGCCCACTGCGAATACGGTGGCGTTCTTATCCTGGCGTAGATGGTCTGCAGTGCGGATCGCGCAGTAGTATGGCAGCTCGGCACTTTTGATTATCTCTCCAACTTCACCTACCGATGCGCTATCTGTGTTAGACCAAAAGCTATTTCGCCCGACGCCAACAAAAAGTTTGACTCCATTCGCAGCAACCGGAATCTCTGCGTCGAGGGCATCCAGGCAACCAGGAGGGGGAGTGGTCGAGTCAAACGTCGGTACCTGAGTACTGCTGTCGTCCCCCGCGAAAAAGGGGATAGTAAGGTTTGAGGGGTTGTTGAAGCGCAAGGGGTGCGGCTTGGTAAGGTATACAACGTCTTGCTGGGCACCTCCAAAAAACAGTTGTCGAGTGAGGGTCCAATTTCGGTCGAGTACGCGTGAGGCAAAATACAGCGAGTGATTGTAACTAAACTGATCGGGGTTTGTGGCAGCTGTCCCCTTGCGGTTCGGAGGCCCACAGGTAGTAAATAAAGTCGGATACGCACTTGGATCTACCCGGTCGATGAGATTCGTGACGGATCCCATGGAAGTCTGGTCGCGTCTGTTCACGAGGTAGCTTGGTCCGTTCCAAAGGTAGTTATTATCGGCAAGGGGGAGAGGGTCAGGGGCGAAGAGGAGCTTTAAAGGCAAGCTATGGTATGGTTCGTCTTGTTTTTGGATTGCCGTCAAAGATCGACACTCCGTCGATGACCTCTCCATATTACACCACGGGCCAGAAGCGCTTCGGACCATGAACTCGCCGCGCTCGTTAATTCTGAAGTTTCCCGGTTTGGCTCCAACGGGGGTCGTGTTGAAGTCGTAATTAGTCGGTCCATTGACTGGTGCAATCTTAGGCGCTCCATACACGGGGTTATCTCCCACCTTGTAGGTGTCACGTCGGCCCCATCGCACGGTCCAGCCGTACCAGTCGTTCTTGTCTGGAGCGGTAGTGGCAGCCAGTGCCGCCGGTTGCTCACACGCCGACGTGCTACTTTTTGGATCACAGAATCTGAGTCGGTACACGTTAGGGGCTCCATCGGTGAACAGCACAACAAAAGTGCGAGTAGGTGAGGGAGCTTTTTCAGTGGCTCTTTTTCTGTCAATCATCGCGGCTGATTCAATCAGCGCATCGCACGGATTTGTTTGTCCATCCATATCAAAAGCACTGACTACGTCTTTAATCTTGAAGAACTTATCTGATCCCTTACTATTGAATAGACCGAGTTCTATTGAGCCTGTCTTAACTCCAGTGCCGTACGGAATTATTCCGAGTTCATCCTTGTAGGGATTAAAGTAGTCAATAAATGAAGCTACGGCTGACGTAAGCGCTTGCTGCTTAGACTGCATAGAGCCAGACGTGTCTAGAAGCATGATGACTCGAGCCTTTGTTGTGGCACTACTGGAGAGGGAATCACTATTTTCTACCCAGCAGCGTTTGTTTTGAAACAAGCCTTGGCCGGTAGGCTGTTGGCATAATCCAGAGATTTTAATCCGCAGTAGGTCTCCCAACTGACTGAGTAGGATCGTCTTCACGCCATAACGTAACTTAAGCCGAAACGTATCCGTTTTTAGGTTGTATATGGGTGCTGTGTCGGTTGGGATGCTTTCACTCCAGATAACTCCACCGCCAGTCGTCGGGAGGCCATACTGAACGAGCGGTGTGGTATAGGGTTTATCGTTTACCCTGACGACCGATTCTGGAAGCAACGTCTCCATTTGAGAAAGGAGTGTCGCGTTGACCTCTTGAACGATGTACTTGTAGTCCCGGCCTTGCGGTTCAGCTTGAGTGATAGTTTCAGTGCAGGTGAATCCGAGAGAGCTAGATTCTTCAGCGCAGGCAAGTGGTGCCCATCCCCGCAGAGCTCGCACATTTATCGCTGTGGCTGCTGCGGAGCGACTTAGGAGGTTAAGTTTTTCACGTGCAAGAAATAGATTACCGAGATCTACTCCCAGCACTATTAATCCAAGCAGCGCCGGTAGTGAGAGCGTAAAAAGAACGAGCACTAGCCCTCGCTCAGGTCTTTCAGCGTTTTCAGATAGTAACTTCATATACGATAGATCGGGAGGTTGTAGCGGGCATAAAACTGGTGAGAGGTGCTATTGAAAAATCAACTCTCGCGACGGCGAGCCTATTTCGTGCGCCTGATAAATTTGCTTTTGTAGCATTTGAGGGCGTCGGACAGTCCGGCGAAGAGGAGTCTGAACGTTGCTGGCACGAGATCTTAGTTTTGTTGTCACA
>OMII01000084.1 GCA_900299055.1 Pseudomonadota bacterium
GCTTGCAAACTAGCTCGGCTCCGCTTTATCGCGCGCGCGATCGCCTCTACCGCCTTATCCTGTCCAAATACCTTTTGTCGTAAATTACTTTCAAGATTTCGGAGAACCTGCTCGTCAGAGGTGCTCACACTCTTTACAGGAGCCCGAGCAATCGCTGAAACAACTGCTTCTATCTGTTCTTCGGTAATCGATTTACGACGTTTATTCTTTGCTAAGAGGCCATTGGCTGCGCCCGCTTCGTCTATAACATCGATGGCTTTATCGGGAAGAAATCGGTCGTTGATATGCTTTGCAGATAGCTCTGCTGCAGCCTTAAGCGCCTTGGGAGTAAAGGTGACGTTGTGATGCTGCTCTAGCTTTTCTTTTAAGCCCTCCAATATCCGCACCGTCTCCTCAATGCTCGGCTCGGGAAGGTCAATAGTCGAGAATCGACGACTCAGGGCTCGGTCTTTTTCGATCGTTTTTTTGTAGTCCACATGAGTGGTACTTCCCATACAACGTATCGTGCCCGAGGCTAGCGCCGGTTTTAGCAAATTCGCCGCATCAAGTGAGCCATTGCCAGTAGCGCCCGCACCGACCACGGTATGAATCTCATCGATAAAGAGAATCGCTTGTGGCCGTCGTGCAACTTCAGCCAAAAGCTTGCGAATTCGGTCCTCGAATTCACCACGAAACTTCGTGCCCGCAACCAGGTTGCCCATGTTAAGCAAAAAGACCTCCGCTTCGCTTAACTGCTCAGGAACTTCCTTGGAAACGATGCGAGAGGCCATCGCATGGGCCATGGCGGTTTTTCCGACTCCGGGCTCACCGAGAAAGAGTGGATTGTTTTTCTGGCGACGACAGAGAATTTTGATAGTTCGTTCAATCTCCTGATCTCGGCCAATAACAGGATCTAATTTTCCAAGCCTGGCCGCTGCCGTGAGGTCCTCTGTGAACGTGGCAAGCGCCGAACCACTTTGAAGTGTACTCTCGCGACCCTCATCTGCTTCATCGTCGTACTCACTTGCAACTTCCTCTGCGTCGCCAGTATCTTTTGCAAGCCCGTGCGCGATAAAATTAAGCACATCGAGCCGTGTGACCCCTTGTTTCGCCAAGAAATAAACCGCGTGCGAGTCCTCCTCTGAAAAGAGCGCGACAAGGACTTCCGTTGGTGTGATCACATCCTTATGCGCAGAGCGGGTGTGAAGGATCGCTTGCTGAAGAACTCGCTGTACCGCTGGAGTCTGCGCTGGCTCGGCGCCATTCGCTTTAGCGCCGCGCGCCGGCACTACCTCTACGTGTTTGTCGAAGAATTGCTCAAGGTCTTTGCGCAGAGTTTGTAGGTTGATTCCAACACGCTGGAGTATCTCCATGCTCTGCTCATCGAAGCTAAGCGCGTATAAAAGATGCTCAAGACAAAAAAACGCGTGCCGTCTTGACGCTGCCTCTCTAAATGCCGCTTCTAATGTGAGTCCCAGCTCAGTACTGAACATCACTCCTCCTCCATCACACACTTTAGTGGAAATCCTTCTCGCTGTGCCTGCGCATGAACACTGTCGATTTTAGCCTCTGCTATCTGTTTCGAGAATATGCCAGCCACCCCCCTGCCTGATTTATGAACTTGCAACATGATCTGCATGGCCTCAGAGGGGCTTTTCTGAAAAGTCGACTCTAGAATATGCACCACAAATTCCATCGTTGTGAAATCATCATTGAGCAAGATGACCCGATACATCTTTGGCGGCTTTACTCGCACCCGCTCTTGCGTTGCGGTATCAGACTGATGTTGGCGGCTCCCTTTCGTCATGTGGCGTTAATCAGGCTACTATCTCGGCACAGTCTTTTGGTTCGTGGGCATCTCCAGATAGTATCGACACTTTCCGCGATATTCTCACCTGGAATTTGCGCTCTTAAACAGGTAGATATGTGAAAAGATTGGCCGTGCTGAGTAAACACGGCCTCACAATCTGTGTTGCACCGAGAGAGCAGGCCACCCCGCCGACTACAAACAACGTGTCATCGCCATGACGATAGTCGAATTTCCAGATCCTGAGAGCGCCGATGAGGATGGATTGGTTGCTGTCGGTGGAGACCTAGCGCCCGAGTCGATCGTTCTTGCGTACAAGAGCGGGATCTTTCCGTGGCCGATACACGAGAGACTTCTGGCGTGGTTTGCTCCACCAGAGCGAGGGGTTCTCTTTCTTGATGAGTTTCATATCTCACGTCGCCTCGGGGAGCAGCTTAAAAAGCACTCATTCGATGTCGCAGTGGACAGAGATTTCGTTGGAGTTATTAGTCACTGTGCAGAGGTCAAAAATCGTGGTGATCAGGACGGAACATGGATCACTTCCGGGATGATAGAGGCGTACACACAGCTGTTCGAAATGGGCATCGCCCACAGTTTTGAAAGCTATCGTGATGGAGAGCTCGTCGGCGGCCTATACGGCGTTCAGATCGGCAGCTACTTCGCCGCAGAATCCAGTTTTTACCGTCACACCAATGCATCAAAGATAGCGATGGTCACGCTTGTAGACTATCTGCGGTCCAAGAATATTGCGTGGTTCGACTGTCAGGTCATCACGCCGTTTTCAGCCAGCTTTGGTGCCAGGCCCGTGCCAAGAAAGGAGTTCATGAAGATGCTGAAGCGCGCCGTGTAGAGCGTGCGTCTACTGCATCCCGCCCCACTCACGACTCTCTAAGAATCCATCAACGAGCTGAACTACCTCACGCACACGAAATGGCTTCCTGTACGCTGGGATCGGATCGAGGTATTGCTTCAATCTGCTCAGATCGGTTTCGCTTAAGCCAGTGAGCGCTATCACAGGAACCTGCGGATATACCCACGAAAGTTCCTGGAGAGTTTTCAGGCCGACCTCGCAAGAGGTCTTGTATTCATCTCTATCAGGGCCCGTCGTAAAGGGCATATAGAGATCGCAGACGATCAGGTCTGGCGGATTCATGTTTTTCAGAAGTCGATAGGCAGTGTCTGGGCAATCAGATTCGATTACCTCGAGTCCGTGATCTTCTAGGATATTTTTTAGGGTCTCACGATAGTCGTTATTATCATCAATGATGAGAACTGTTTTCATGGCTTCCTTGCCTTTTCGTTGGTTTGAGAAACAGCAACGGCGTACGACAGAAGAGGTACTGGACGGCTTGTGCGGGCTTCCTGCCCTTAGATAGTACTTCGGAAGATAAGGGAAAAAGCTTGATGATGATTTTGGAGATGGCAAAAAGGGCGCAATTCCCCGGAATTTAGCAGTTTTTGGTGAGTGGTGGAGATTTTTTGAGATCCGTTACAGGGCGCGTGAGACACGCGCCCTCCCGTTGGCAAAACAATCCTTTTCATATTCCACGACACGGCCACGTTATCACATCGGGAGGGCGTGTCTCTGACACGCCCTGTTGCCAATCCCAAACCCTCTTACATTGCGTGACGTCTTTTGGGCGCGTGAGACACGCGCCCTCCCGTCGGCGCAACAATCCTTTTCATATTCCACCACACTGCCACGTTATCACGTCGGGAGGGCGTGTCTCTGACACGCCCTGTTGCGAACCCCAAACCCTCTTACATTGCGTGACGTCTTTTGGGCGCGTGAGACACGCGCCCTCCCGTTGGCGCAACAATCCTTTTCATATTCCACCACACTGCCACGTTATCACATCGGGAGGGCGTGTCTCTGACACGCCCTGTTGCGAACCTCAACCCCTCTTACATGGCACGACGTCTTTTGGGCGGAAGAGACTTCCGCCCTCCCGTTAAAACTTGCGGATCTTGTATGGGAGCGCGAGGCTGCTTTTGGTTTGCGCGATGTCGCGCCAAAGCTAATGCTCTTGTATCTTTAATCAAACCCTACCGGATTAAAATCAAAGGTCGACCACGCGGCGTTCGTCGCTAACGTCGCGGCGAGGGCGTGATGGATATCGAGCGTCTTTTGATCAAGTTCAGTCACGGCGTACTGAGGGAGCGATAAGAGAAACGCCTCAAGACGTTGCTGCGCGTCGCGCAAGGAACTGTGCGCTGACGAGAGAGATTGGGATCTTGCCCACTCGTCTCGGATGGCTACGGCATCTGTTATCGACACCGTGTCGCCCACCATCAAGAAGAGATCGATGCCAGCGGCGTGCGCGCGCTCGGCAAACGATCCACTCGAGAGGGTATCGTGAATCGCCTTCATCCCGAGCGCGTCCGCGATTGTGATTCCTTTAAACGAGAGCTCGTCGCGAAGGATCTGCCGCATGATCGTGGGTGAAAGTGTCGCTTGATTCTTTTGATCGAGCGCTGGAACCATAAGATGCGCGCTCATGATCATCTCTATTCCGCTCGCGATGAGGGCGGCGAAGGGGAGAAACTCCTGTTGCCTCAACTCATCGAGATTTCTCGCGACAACAGGAAGCGCGTAATGCGAATCAGCGCTCGTGTCGCCGTGACCAGGAAAATGTTTCGCGCACGGAACCACCCCACCCGTACGCAGCGCCTCGGCGAAGATACACACACTCTCCGCCACATCACGCGCTGTTTGGCCAAATGAGCGCTGATTGATTACTGGATTGTTTGCGTTTGAATGAATATCGGCGCAGGGCGAGAACGAAAGGTTTACTCCCAGCGCGCGCAGCTCTGACGCCATCATTGAAGCTACCTGCTCCACCGCGACGCGATTGCGTCCATAGAGCGCGGGGTACGGAAAGCGCGTAATTGGTGGTGGAAAACGGTGGACGTTTCCACCTTCGTGGTCGATTGAAACGATAATGTTCGGGCGTCCGATCGCCTCGCGTACGTCCTGGAGGAGTCTCGAATATTGAGCGAGCCACTCTTGATAGGGAGCGTTCTGCGCGAAGTTACGCTTGCGCAGCATGACACCACTTGGCTTTAGATCTCTAAGTGCCGCCGATTCATCAGCGGTAAGCGACGTTCCCGACGGCTCTACTATAAATCGAAGTCCGAGGTCGAGTTCCTTTGCCACTATGGATTGTATCTTAATACTGAAGCTCTAAGCGCTTGAAGTCATCGAACTTCGGATCTCGTGTCTCCCAGTACGTCGTCGCTGAGGAACGATACGAGAGGTCCATCGGCTTAATCCTAAACACCTTGAGCATCGCGGCAACAGGGAGAAATCCTATGCACCACGCAAGCGAAAGAATTACTGTCGTCATGACAATAGAGAGATAGTGCGCCATCTTCATCCAGCCTCTCCACACAGGGAGAAGCAGACGTGGTGCCAAGAATCCTGCCGCTGAAAACGTGACTGCAACCGCGAGCCAAGCGGCGTATGATGAAGCATCGCGGCCTTGGTAGAGCTTTACCGCCGTTACGAAGAAACCGATCGCGCCAAAGAGCGCGCCGAACTCTCGAACGTGTTGTCGTACAGGCTTGTTGAACCACGTCTCATCGAGTGGGTCTTTTCGCCGAACATCGACGTTTGCGGCAGCCTTCACTGAGGCCTCCTCACTTAATCCAACTCGAACTTCGTCCGCCAATCTTCTCGCTCCTGCCATTTGGGCTGTTCCTCTTTCAACATCACGATGTTGCCAACGACTAGTGCATCCATATGGGTACGCATGAAGCACGCATAGGCGTCCGCAGGCGTACACACTATAGGCTCTCCACGAACATTAAAGCTAGTGTTGACCAAAACTGGGCATCCAGTCTTTGACTTAAACGCCGATAACAACTTGTAAAAACCCGGGTGCTGGGTAGCTGATACGGTTTGGATGCGTGCTGAATAGTCTACATGGGTCACGGCCGGAATATCGGACTTTGGCACATTAAGCTTTGCGATACCGAAAAGCTTCTCCTGATCCTCTGTCATTGGAAGCCTACGCGACTCAGCCACCGGCGCTACAAGTAGCATATACGGCGAGTCGTAGTTGATATCAAAATACTCAGACACGTGCTCACGCATCACCGCCGGGGCGAACGGACGGAACGACTCACGGAACTTAATCTTTAAGTTCATGTTCGCCTGCATCGATGATGAACGAGGATCACCGATGATGCTTCGGTTACCGAGCGCGCGAGGACCGAACTCCATACGGCCCTGGAACCAGCCAACGATTTTCTCCTGAGCTAAAATGTCTGCAGTGACTTTGTAGAGATCCTCATTGCTCACTCGACGAGTCACCGCGCCAAACTGCGCCAACTGCGCCAGCGTATCCTCGTCGCTAAACTCTGGTCCTAGAAGCGACTGCTTCTGAGAATCAGTCTGCTCGTTTGTCACGCGCGGCTTGTCGAGATAGCCGTACCAGGTGCATAACGCAGCGCCAAGCGCTCCACCTGCATCTCCGGCTGCTGGCTGAATCCAGATGTTTTTAAAGATGTTACTCTTGAGCAATTTACCGTTGCCAACGCAGTTGAGGGCAACACCACCAGCCATACAGAGATTCTCAAGGCCAGTTTCTTGGCGCAGGTACCTCGCCTGTCGCACCATCGTCTCTTCAACCACAACCTGAATCGACGCTGCAAGATCCATCTCGCGTTGCGTCAGCGGACTCTCCGGCTTACGACGCGGGCCATCGAAAAGGTCTTCGAACTTGTCGTTAGTCATCGAGAGACCCGACATATAGTTGAAGTACTTCAAGTTCAGGTGATACGAGCCATCTTCTTTCAGATCGAGCAGATTGTCGTAGATCTGCTGCGCATACTTCGGCTCTCCGTACGGGGCGAGACCCATTACCTTGTATTCACCTGAGTTCACCTTGAACCCCGTGAAATAGGTAAATGCTGAGTACAGAAGTCCGATCGAGTGTGGAAACTTGATCTCACGAATGATTGAAAACTTGTTCCCCTTTCCTACTCCAAGGCTGTTGGTGGTCCACTCTCCCACGCCGTCGATCGTGAGGATCGCCGCCTCTTGATAGGGTGATGGATAAAATGCGGAACCCGCATGGCTCTGATGATGCTCTGTAAAGAGCACCTCGCCATCGTAGCCCAATTCACTCTTAATCGTGTCAGGGATCCACAATTTGTGTTTGAGCCACAGCGGCATCGCGCGCGCGTATGAGGTGAAACCCTGCGGAGCGGTCGCCAGATACGTTTCAAGCAGTCGCTCGAACTTCAGGAGAGGCTTGTCGTAGAACGAGACGAAATCGATATCCTTGATCGTCAGTCCAGCTTGCTTGAGACAATATGCAGCTGCTTCTTTGGGGAAATCAGGATCGTGCTTTTTGCGGGTGAATCGCTCTTCTTGCGCAGCTGCGATGATCTTGCCATCCGACACCAAGCAGGCGGCGCTATCGTGATAAAAAGCGGAGATTCCAAGGATGTTCATACGGTTCAGCGTGCCCCTCAACGTATTTCGGCGCATAGGTAGGCGAGAGGTCGCACCTCTCAGCAACGTCTGGTTGTACAATGAAGTCGGTGGGTTGTCGACTGCCAACGGCTAAAAACTAGCTCTTCCCTCGTCACAGCAGCGCTGGCCATCATCAACGACTGGCTCACGCAAGTAGCGGAGAACACCTTGCATTTAGGAAGCGATGCCTATTCAATAGCCGCATGACCGAGCCCACCCGTTCGTCAATCTCAGCGTTTGTTATCTGCCGCGACGAAGAGGGGCAGATCCGGCGCTGCCTTGAGAGTATCACCTGGTGTGATGAGATTATCGTCATTGATAGCGGCTCAGCCGATAAAACAGTTGAAATATGTAAAGAGTACACGCCCCTGGTCCATCACAACGACTGGCCGGGCTATTTGAAGCAAAAAGAGTTCGGCCTCTCCCTGTGCACGAGCGAGTGGGTTTTAAACGTCGATGCGGATGAGGAAGTATCTCCTGAGCTTGCGCGGGAAATACAACAGATTCTCGCTGCCGACCGTCGTGGGGAGATCTCAGCTAACGGCTATAACCTCAATCGTCTCGTCTTTTTTCTCAATCGTTGGTGGAACAAAGGTGGCTGGTACCCTGAGTATCGCTTGCGTCTTCTTCGCCGCTCTGCCGCCTCATGGGGAGGGCTGTGCCCGCACGAAAAGGCGCTTGTGCGCGGACGCGTTGAGCGATGTCGTGGGGATATCTATCACTACTCCTTCACCGACCTGACAGATTTCGCCAGACGCTCGAACACGTTGGCGTCAAACACCGCTGCTTCACTTGTTGCCCTGGGGCGGACAACGAGACTTTCAGATCTCATTATTCGTCCGATAACCCGGTTTTTTAAGTTCTATATCCTCAAGCGTGGGTACCGAGAGGGTTGGGCCGGACTTGTGGTAGCTCTCATCGAGGCGAACAGCACGATGCTGAAGTACGCAAAAGTGTGGGAAGCCACGGTAGTAAACAAGCAATCCCCGCCCACCACTCCACCCAAAGGCTAACGAGAGTTCATTTGAAATCAAGTTGTTAGCCCCTTATTCGGTTTTCCTGCGCCCTCCGGGCTACTACGGCATCATAACTGCTATACCAGAGGTTTATCCGACTGGGGGGGATACCGCATGGACCGCCGAAGGATTCGACACATCTCCGCACTAACGATGCTCTGCATGAGCGTTGCGTTGCTGAGTTGGGCGATCGCCTCAAACTGGATACAGCGTGAGGGGACGCAGGGCGAATCAAATGCAAGCGCCCGAGCGAAGCCCGCGGAACTACGAGACAGCCTCCCTCCACCACTTGATTCTCGAAGCGTAAAGGCGTCACTCCACTTTCCGGCGATGCGAGCTCGAGGTCCTCAACCATCAAACGATCTAATCGCCCGTCCTCTGGTGCAAAACGCCCCATCTAAGCCCTGATCCGCTGCGATTATCTCGTAGCGAGAGTTTTTTTCTGTGGTTATGAGACAGATCGCGCGCCAGCTGCCATACTACTGGCGGGGATTCGTTCGAGGCGCCTGTACTGCCTCCTGCGTATAGATTGTGACAGAGAGACCAAATGTGTTGTGAACATATGGGAACTCTATGTCTGGCTTCGACCAACGCGACCTAACGCGCAAGGCGCCCTCAACTAATCAAGATGCCATCTCTCTGGATGGTCGATCACTCGCTGACGTCTTCAATGAGCCGTCTCTATCAAGCGAGGAGCGAGCAATTTACCACGGGAAAAACGGTGCACAGTTAGCAAGCGATCCATCATTTTGTGATACGGTCTCTCATGCTCTTACTCAGTATGGAAGCGCTGCGGAGTCGCTCTCGCTGATCAAGATCGCCGCGCGTGGCAGCGATGGACTTCACGCAATTCATGCGATGATAAACAACCCCGAGTCCATTGATCGCCTTCTTCATGAAAGTGGATTCTATGACCGGACTCGAACGGGCAGCTCGCCCTCCGAGCGACACGAGTTGGTCGCTACCAAATTGACGCACCTCTTGTACCATCTGGAATCAACGAGCCGCGCCCTCACGTCCGAAGATAGTAAAGTCGCCGCTGACATCCTGCTTGAAGTAAGCCAAAGCTCAGGTTTTGAGCGCGCAAAACGACACGCTCTACGAGTGCTCCCCGCGGTTATGAATCGCCAGGGCCGCGCGTACGAGGATCCTGTCGCGCAAGAACGCACCCGCGGCGGTGGTTTGATGGGATGATTGCTAGCGCATAAGACTCGCCCGCTCAACGGGCGGGATCGAGCGCACCATACCGAGTGAGCATCGACTGATTCTTGCGAGAAACGAGCAGCTCAATCCCAAAGTAGTTCGTTTCAACAATGCATTCATATGCGCAAGCTGTGACCGGCGACCACGATGTTGCTGAGCACCAAGCCACATCACCATCGCGCGTGAACATAACTGCCCCTGCGCGAGTCTCATATCCACTCTTACAGAGGCCACCCTGGCGAGACGTCGCTATGCCGGGTTACATCCCAGCATACTAGGCCAATGCAGCCCTGTATCCGCCTCGCGCAGTGATCGTATCACCCGATTACTGAGCAAATATTAGCCACTACATAGCCGGCCCGCACAACACTTCGATTGAGGATTGAGTTTTACGAACGAAGTGTCGACACTCAAGATAGTGAAGCAATGCCTCTTATTCATACTTATGTGCGTGGTATCAGTGCTTATTCCGCACCGAGAGGCTTCGTGTGGCAATATCAAGGTCACCAGCCCACAACTAGGCGCGCTCAGTGGTGGCAGCACATCGGTAACCTTTGATGTAACCTGGCTAAGCTCGTGGCGCCACACAGGAGCCGGTGCCCCTGCGCCAAACAACTGGGATGCTGCCTGGGTGTTTGTGAAGTTTCGAAAAAATGGGGGCGCCTGGGCGCACGCAAGCCTTAACAATACAGGGCATTCAACTGGCTCAGGTACTGCTGCAACTATCTCAGTTGGCTATCCTGATACGAGTTCAGCATTTAACATCGCAACCAATCCCGGTGTGGGGGTGTTCCTGTACCGGAGTGGAGATGGTGCAGGTACCTTTGCAACTACTGGGACGAGCTTGAGTTGGAACTACTCCCAGGATGGAGTGACCGGCAGTGATACGGTTGAGATACGGGTATTTGCGATCGAGATGGTCTATGTGCCGCAAGGTGAGTTTTTTGCGGGGGACAAGGCGTCATCTTCGTATAGTTTTAAGCAAGGCAGTACTGACAATGATCCCTGGTGGATCGGAAGTGAAGGAGCAATTAGCACCAGTAATTCAGCTGGAACGGGGACTGGAGCAGCTGAGACGGCGGCAGAGTATTACTACCGATCAGACTTCGGTCCGAATGACGACGCCAACGGGGCGGCATTTACGATACCGAGCGCTTTTCCAAAGGGCTACCAACCGCACTACATGATGAAGGGTGAGATTTCTCAGGGGCAGTGGGTAGCGTTCTTCAATACTCTCACAGCAACGCAGATGAGCACGCGTGATATTACGGCAGCGAGTGGAAAGAATAGCGACAATATACTCTCTCGCAACAACGTAAGTTGGTCCTCCGGTGATGCGACATTACCGGATCGGGGAGCTGGAGCTACGTACGAGGCTGTTGCAATGGCCTACATTTCATGGGCGGATCTCGCCGCGTATCTCGACTGGAGTGGATTGCGCCCAATGAGTGAGCTGGAATATGAGCGCGCTGGACGAGGGCCGTACAATGCTGTTTCGGGAGAGTATGCCTGGGGTAGTACGACCATTACACAAGCCTCGAGTATCTCGAATGATGGGCTCGCAGCAGAGCGTGCACAGAGCGGCGCTAATGCAGCGTATGGAAATCATGGGTCGGTCCAGGGTCCACTGCGAGTTGGAAGCTTTGCATACGGAGTCGCATCCCGGCAGGCGTCGGGAAGTGGATACTATGGAGCGATGGAACTGAGTGGCAATCTATTTGAGCGCGTTGTCACTGTTGGCAATAGCTCCGGGCGCAGTTTTCAAGGTCGTTATCACGGAAACGGTGCGCTTAATAGCAGTGGAGATTCCGACGTAACTACTTGGCCCGGTACAGCTGCATCCGGAACTGGCCAGCGCGGAGGGTCTTGGGCGAATTATAGTAACTTCTTGGGTAGTCACTATCAAAAGCTCTCAGATCGGACCAACAGCGCTAGTATCGTAACTGGTCGGCAAGCCGACTATGGCGGACGTGGCGTGCGCGTCGCGCCCTAGTCGCTGCTCGTGCTTGGTGCTTTCTCTCTGCACCGGGAACCCTCGAGATTCCGGAGAAGTGCCTGTTTCGGGCAACCCGATGTTACGTGGGGAAGCACCTCATTGAAGCATCAGGCTATCGAAGTACCGCCAGTCTCGCTTTTTCTAAAAGCCAAGAAAGACCCGTGCCTCCCGGAGGGTCTGATGACCGCAACAGGTATGCACGAGGGCCTGAGTTCACCCCGTATACAGTGTGGTTGACGTGTGGTGGTTTCGGGATAACGAGAGAAAATGGTCGGGCTGAGAGGATTTGAACCTCCGACCTCTCCCACCCCAAAGGAGTGCGCTACCGGTCTGCGCCACAGCCCGAACGGCAGGTACGTTATCGGAAATCCTTGGAAGGATCAAACAGATACCGAGCTTTGACACCGCATTTTCTTTAGCTTAGTCTTGGCGGCGTCCAGACGGGCCTATAGCTCAGTTGGTAGAGCGCTACACTGGCAGTGTAGAGGTCAGCGGTTCGACCCCGCTTAGGTCCATTCGACTCGCTTCGCTCGCTCATGGCAGGCCACTCTCTGTGCCTCAGCTCTTTAACTCGGTTCGAGTCGCTTCGCTCATGTGGCAGGCCATCCTTATTTGCCTCAGGCTCTGATTTGCCTCAGGCGGCTCTATTCGACTCGCTCACCGCACGACGGGAAATCCAGAATACTTTAAGTGTTGGAAGATCGGTATGACGTTAAGGCTTACAATGTCTTGCGGGAAGGCCTCGTATAAACGCCCGGTAAATTGTTTGATATCGCGTCCGTCGGCGACTTCAAGCTCGAGCTCGTAATCCCAACTGCCAAGACTCTCAACCATAATACGCACCGCCAGCTCCTCATCACAGAACTGAATAATTCGGCGGCGTATGTCGGCTCCAAGGCGTTTCATCGTGATCAAAATGCGATACGCGCTGTAACCAAGCAAGGACGGATCAACGCGATACGTGTCGCCCAGCAAGATCCCGTTCGATTTTAACGCCGCTACTCGTCGAACTACCGTACTTGGTGAGATCGACAGGTTTGCCGCGAGCTCACTATCAGAGACAAAGGTTCCTGCGCTCATACGGTTGAGAATTTGTCGATCAAGCTCATCAATCTCTACAGTTTCTCCCGCCTTGCCCATGACAAACGTCTCACAGCCTTTTGTCCCTGGTGATAGGTAACGTCGCGGATAGCGCATCATGTATGTTCGAAGGCAGAGTTCTTTGCCTGTAAAGGTGTCTTGGTGTTTCTGGGAGATCTTGTCTAACA
>OMII01000085.1 GCA_900299055.1 Pseudomonadota bacterium
CCGGTGTTCACGTAACCGAGCTTCTCAGCGATGAATGCATTCTGTTGAATCGGCGCTTTATGCTCGCTCACCGAGAACACCGCCCATACGTAATTCTGAAATGGGCCCAGAGCGCTGATGGCTACCTTGCTCCTGCGGCTCCCAACCAAGGCTGGTTTACCTGCCAGAACTCCAGAGAGCTTGTGCACCGATGGAGAGCGGAGGAGATGGCGATCCTGGTTGGGACTAACACTGTCAAAACAGATAACCCACTCCTTACTGTCCGGTATGGACGACCCGAGCATGAGGCCCCTCACGCGGTGAAGAACCCTCTGCGGGTGACCGTTGATAGAACCGGAGCTCTTACCCCCACTATGAATATCTTTAACACCGAGGCAGAGACTCTGGTTTTTGGTCAGGCACCCACACGTGGTGGCTCAAATGTGGTGTCAGTACCCATCGAATCATCAATGCCATTAGCAATTCAGATATGTTGTGAGCTCTATAAGCGCCGCATTCTATCTCTTATCGTCGAAGGAGGTGCAAAGACTCTTACGGAATTTCTTGATCTCGGTTTGTGGGATGAGGTGCGCGTCTTTCAGACGCCTGTGAAGTTTGAGGGTGGCGTGAAAGCGCCCCCACTTCCTACCGGCCCGAGCGCATCACAAACATCCGGTACTGACACCGTGTTTACTGTAGTACACCCTGACCTTCCAGCGCGCCTAGGCCTATCAATACCAGCGGCGAGCACACTAGCTCTTCTAGCCTCGCCATACTAAACGACACTGGGAGACTCCTCCATCGCTCGATGAGCAAACAGCAGCCCTTCAACTGAACAGAACGAGCACCGAAACAAAACGCCTTATCAGCTCTTCGCCTCTTGCCGCATCGAGTGCTCCAAGGCTTCCGCGAGAGCTGCGAAGTTACCATCCCCAAAACATCCGATTACATCGCTCGCACGTTGTATTATCTCAACAAACGGGACACTCTTCTCCGGAAACATTCGCTTCGAGAAAAGCTGAAGCAGATACCCCTGCCCGCACTTATCGACAAGGATTCCGAGTCGGCGTAACGTCTCAAGCGCTTCTTCCACCGATATCTTCCCAAGCCGTTTAGGCACATCTTCATAGTAGTGCTTAGCGTGCTCGTCGTTTCGGAATTCAAGAAAGCCCAAGCCGCGTCCGCGTAACGTAGTAATTGAGTCGATAATGTTGTCAGTGGCTAGCGCGATGTGTTGAGCATGGCTCCGCCCTACTTCTCGCAGCTGCGCTGGGATCTGAGAAACTGAATCTCCCGCCAGTGGCTCATTAACCGGGAACAACACCGCCTGCTCCGTTCCGTAGATTCCCATGACTTCACTGTATAAAGAGGCTAGAAACTCGTCATTCTCAACGCGGATTGTAAACTCATTAACTTTTTTCATGCCGAATACATCCTGCATGAACGCAATCACAGGCTTAATCGCCTGAGTGTTAACAACAATGTGATCGATACGCTGAAATGGATATGTTATTACAGCCGAGGCTCTCTCATTCTTCTTGAGTCCACGATACGGAACCTGCCCATCCTCTATGAACCGAAACTGGATCTCCCCATCGTGAGGGGAGCGGAGATACCCAACGCCAGTACTCTCACACAGCCTCGTCTGCTCAGTAGTTCGTTTTGCAGCGGCCTCCAGCGCTGCCCGACTATTCTCTACTCGAAGGCCTATTTCAGATACGTGATTCCCGTATTGTGCGGCGAGAGCAGCTGCCTGTGGAGTGCCATCGAGGATAAAAAGCACGTCGTTTGCCTCAACCCCAAAAATCTGCTCTGTACCCGAGGGTACATACGCCAGATTCATCCCCAACATCGTTGCAAGGCGCTCTGCCTCGGATTGGGCGTCTTTAACGTAAAATGTGAGTGGTCCAAAGCGTTTTATTCCGAGTGGATTCTCCATGCGCACGACTCCTCTGCAAACGAAAGTAGATCTCGACACTCGGATGGTACGGCAATCACCGGAACAACAAAAGTATTTAATGGAGTAACGGGGTAGTCGTCTCGTATTTACCCCTCGTAAGGCCGATGCTACACCTACGCTGTATGAGCAACCCTCGTGTTCCTGATTACTGGCGCCAGGCCTGTCGTGAGCTAAGCCGCGGGGATCCCGTGATGCGGCGACTAATCGCTGAATACACAGATGCGCGATTTCGCTCCAGAGGGTCAGCCTTCGAAACACTCTTGCGAGCAATCGTTGGCCAACAGATATCTGTTAAGGCGGCTCAATCTGTGTGGGACAAGTTTGCAGTCGCCGTTTCAGATATCTCGCCGGAGCGTGTCCTAGCGTCAAGCACCCCCCTACTTCGTTCGTGTGGGCTCTCTCAGCAGAAAGTTTCTTATATCCGGGATCTCTCACAGCATTTCGTCTCTGGCAAACTAAAGCCACGTGGTTTTCATGCCAAAACAGACGAAGAGCTTATCAAGCTATTGTGCGATGTCCGCGGTATTGGACCATGGACCGCTGAAATGTTTCTCATTTTTCACCTCAACCGACCAGATGTGTACCCACTGCAAGATATAGGTCTCATCCGCGCTATCGAAAAGACGTATCGCGGCGGAGAATCGGTATCAAAAAAAGAGCTTATTGCTTTGGGCGACGCGTGGAGGCCATGGAGAACGGTCGCTACATGGTATCTATGGCGCAGCCTCGACCCGATTCCTGTAGAGTACTGAATCAACCGAGCGATGAATCATTATCGGCGCCTCAAACCGCCGAAACTCCTATCGTCCAGGGCGTAGCAACGGAACTTCTTGTCGACCGACACTTCCTTTTTCATCATCAACTTGGATTAATATGGACCGCCCTTTAAAGGCATTCTCATCAAACTGCACAAAGAGCGGCATAGTAGCTGACTCACCCGACGCTACCGGGAACGGAGATAGTGGCGCCACCAAAACAACGGCATCCGGACGTACTAGAGAGATGCGATAGTTACGAGTCTCATCACTCTTGTTACCGATGTGCACCTTAAATTGATTCGTTATGCGCCCGTCAGGGAGTCTTTGAATGAGCTCTGCCTTGGTCTGCCTAATAACGAGAAATTCTCCCTCCTTTCGTAGTAGTAACAAGGTGGCAAAAGTGCCAAGTAGAGCTATCCAGAGACACGCATACACTACAATTCGCGGACGGAGAAAACGCCTACGCTTCTCAAGCAATCCTCGCTCTGTGTCATAGCGAATCAATCCGCTAGCGCGTCCGACCTTCGACATTATTGAGTCACAGGCGTCGATGCATGAAGCACACTGAATACATTCGAGTTGGGTGCCATTTCGAATATCAATCCCCGTCGGACACACACGTACGCAAAGCCCACAATCGACGCAGTCCCCTTTACGTTCCTTGGCGTTCCCTCGTGGTTCACCTCGCGCTTTATCATACCCAACGATTAGCGAGTCTCGATCCATCAGGACAGATTGGAAGCGCGCATACGGACATAAAACCGTACAGAACTGCTCCCGGAACCATCCAAACTCAAAAAGAACAATCACCATTAGAAATAATGTAACTACAAATGTGCTGATGTGATTGTTGGGCCCCTCTCCCATCATCATCATCAAAGGCTCGCGGCCAATAAAATACGCGAGCAGTGTACTAGCGATAAACCACGCTACTGCGGCGAACGCCACGTATTTAGTGCCTTTAATGAGAGCCTTTTGAGCAGTCCACGGAGCCGCATCTAATCGTAGACGACGAGCTCTATCACCCTCTATCAACCGTTCCAGTGGTCGGAAGACGAACTCCAGAAACACTGTCTGTGGGCACGCCCAGCCACACCAGACGCGCCCAAGCAGTGCGGTAAAAAAGAAAAGTGAAAGCCCGGAGATGATCAGTACGAGAAAGAGGAACTTAGTATCAGTCGCCCAAAACGTCTCACCAAAAAAGATAAAACGTCTATGCGGGATATCTAGCAAAATTGCCTGCGAATCGCCCACCGGAATCCACGGCATCGAGACTAAAAGCACAAGCAACGCATAAACTACCACCGAGCGCCGCTTAAAAAAGCGCCCCGGTGCAAATGTCGGGTAAACCCACTTGCGATTACCCCCTTTGTCGATCGTGTACAGCGTCTCCCGAAAATCACTCATGAGTATCAACAACCGCTTCTACGTTAGAGATCACCCCCAGCATACACTGCTCCCTCTGCGCTTTTTGCTCCAGGTGGGTGAGACCCTCGTAGTGAGCGAATGTAGGCAACCACTGCACGAATATCCTCCTGCCCCATCATCGACTTCCAGGCCAACATTCCTTTCTCCGGAACGCCCTGCTCTATGACTCTTTTAATTTCAACAAGAGAGCCTCCATGAAGCCAACTATCATCCGTAAGATTCGGACCGATTATTCCCCCGCCCGCTACTCCGTGGCACGGCGCGCATTTAGTGGCAAAAACATCCCTTCCCTTTGCGATGGAAGCGGGGTCCTTCACCAGCGAGGCCAGAACGCTTGATTCATCAACTTCCTGCGCTACCTGTGTAGTAGTAACTGTTGTTCGGGCGATTACTCCACTGGGCTCATGTGGAACCGGCGGAAGGGTAACGCCGAACCCCCACCACGCAACTATATACACTGCCGCGTATACTCCAGTCAGGTAAAACAACCACAGCCACCAACGTGGTAGGTCGTTATCGTATTCCTGGATTCCGTCATATGTTGACGGGCGCACCTGGTCGATATTCTTCTCTCTCTTCTCAGTCATGCATACTCTCTTTTTCTAATGGCAACTGCGCCCTTGTCTCGTAGTATCGACGACGCGACGGTAGATACACCCAGACCACAAGCGCAACAAAAGCCGAAAAGAATACTGACGCGGAAAGCACCATCCACATCGATGGGTCAAAGGAGCCAAGCAGATGTCTCACTTCTATCTCTCCGTCGCCAATTTTTTTCCATCCGTGCCCAGGCGCTGCAAATACGCAATAAGCGCTATTATTTCGCTTCGCTTTTCAGATTCAGATACTGGCGCCTGCTGGGAACGAAGCTCGTCAGCTATCTTCGACGCTTGAGCAGATAGAGTTTGTTCCACGTTGCGCACATCATCTTCCGAATAAGGAGTACCGAGCATCTTGAGAACTTCAAGCTTTCGTTTTGTGCTTGAGGTATCTAGGGTGGTAGTGAACAGCCAGGGGTAGGCGGGCATGATCGACCCGCTTGATGTCGCACGAGGATCCATCATGTGACGATAGTGCCAAAAGTGAGGATATTTACCCCCTACTCGGTGAAGATCTGGTCCTGTGCGTTTTGAGCCAAACTGGAAAGGTCGATCATAGACAAATTCCACGCTCTCTGAAGGTCGTCCATATCTCACTTCTTCGTCTCGAAATGGCCTAATCATTTGCGAGTGGCACGTGTAACACCCCTCGCGGATGTATATATCTCGCCCCTCCAGTTCAAGCGGGGTGTAGGGATGTATTGAAGCCAGGCGTGGATCCTCTGTTTTTTTGGTCACAAGTGGCAGTATTTCAAAAAGCCCCCCGAGCATCACAGCGATCATAGTGAACACGCTGAACTGAAGAGCTCGCCCTTCGAGCTTGTGATGCCATCCATGCGACCGCTCGTCTCCGTCGGTATCGACGTCATAAAATCGCGGGGCTGTGGCACGAGTGTCAGACAAATCTGCGTTCATGCGTCGGCTTAGCAACACACTGCGGCAAAAATTGTACAACATGACTGCTATGCCAGTTAAGTAAAGCATCCCTGCCAGCAGTCGAATGAAATAGAACGGCACTATCTTGGTGACTGTTTCTACAAAGTCTGGGTACTGGAGCGTTCCATCGCTATTGAACGCCTTCCACATCAACCCCTGAGTGACTCCTGAGGTCCACATCGAAGTCATGTAAAGCACAATCGCGAGGGTTGCTATCCAGAAATGGAGATTCATGAGGCGCTTGCTGTACACCTCAACCTTCCACAAGCGCGGAATTAACCAGTAGATCATCCCGAACGCGATAAAACCATTCCATCCAAGCGCTCCTCCATGCACATGGCCGATGGTCCAATCTGTATAGTGACTCAGCGCATTCACTGCTTTGATAGACATCATGGGCCCTTCAAACGTCGACATACCGTAGAAGGTTATCCCTGTGACAAAAAACTTAAGAATGGTGTCTGTGCGAAGCCGATCCCAGGCTCCACGGAGCGTCAGAAGACCATTAATCATTCCACCCCATGACGGAGCTATGAGTGTTATCGAGAATACGACCCCCATCGTCTGCGCCCATTCAGGCAACGAGGTGTTCAGCAAGTGATGAGGGCCAGCCCATATATAGAGAAATACTAGCGACCAAAAATGGATAATCGAGAGGCGATACGAATACACTGGCCTCTCGGCGGCCTTGGGCATGAAGTAGTACATCAACCCTAAAAATGGAGTGGTAAGGAAAAACGCCACCGCATTATGCCCGTACCACCACTGTACAAGCGCATCCTGCACGCCAGCAAAAACCGGATAGCTCTTCGTTAGCGACACTGGAATCGCAAGCGAATTAACGATATGCAGCATTGCGACCGTTAAAACAGTCGCAATGTAGAACCAAATAGCGACATAGATATGTTTCTCTCTGCGACGCGCCAGAGTGCCGAAGAGATTGATGGCAAAGATCACCCAGATCAATGTGATGGCTATGTCGATCGGCCACTCCAGTTCGGCGTACTCTTTTGATACCGTAATACCAAATGGGAGGGTGAGCGCTGCCGAAATAATAATCGCCTGCCATCCCCAAAAATGTATGCGGCTTAGCGTATCGCTATACATACGTGTCTTACACAAGCGCTGCATGGAATAGTATATGCCGGCAAATATGGCGTTCCCGGCAAATGCGAAAATCACAGCATTAGTGTGCAAGGGTCGTAGACGTCCATACGACAACCACGGAAGTCCCGTATTAAGGGGCCAATAGGCCAGCTGAGCGGCGATAATGACGCCGACCAGCATACCAACAAATCCCCACACAAGAGTGGCGGTTACAAATCTACGAACGACAGCGTCATCGTACGAAAAATGCTCAACGACTTCTTTACTCATAACTACTCTAGATACGACTGGCTTGATGCGGCCGATAATTCCACTGGCTCTCTCTTGCATCACAAGGTGATGGAACAGGAGTTCGTCTGCGAACGAAGTTTATCAAAGCTGCCGCAAAGATGGCAGTCGCAGAGATAGAAAAAGCCAACTTTCTCAGGTACTTGAACAGCTTGTTCAAGTACTCGACTCGAAGAGCTTAATTATGTGCTTCTAGGTTTGGGTCGCTATGACCACGACTACTAGGCTAGTTTCCCGTCGGGAACACCCTCACTGCATCAAGCCAACTACCAGCTCATACTGGAGAAGATTCCGGAGATTACCATGCAAGATGCGATAGATGTGCGGCTAGTGAGAGCATCAAGGCTCCTACCATACTTACGATTGAGACATATGGATGTCGGCGCAGCAGCTCTCGCAAAGAGGCTTCAAAAATAGTTCCGACTAAAAACAATGCGGGCAAAGTCCCAAACCAGAAGGCCACCATGACTTTAAGCCCGATCGCAGCACTTCCCCCCGCCGCTGCTAAAAGCACGAACGAATAAAGCCACGGACACGGAAGCAACCCCGACGATATCCCGAGAGTAAATGGTATGGCCGCTAGGCGGTCTTGAAGCTTCGTTACAAACGAAGGGCGTGAAAGGGTAACTAGACCACGCTGGCGCCTTCCGAGAACAACAAAAGTGATGCCACATATCCCCAACAGGCACAGTACCGAGACTATTGGTCCAATGGCTCCTATGGGCACCAGAAGAGTGCTGATTTTACTCAGAAATGCCTCTCCAAACGCACCCGCGAGCACCCCCAAGAACGCGTAACAAACTCCTCGACCCATATTGTACGCGATCTGGCCCATCACCTGCCCTCGAGAGCTCCCTCCCGCCACCGCAACCATCCCGCCACACATTCCAACACAATGGAGTGAACCGGCCATGCTTGCTATAAAGATGGCTAAGAACGAAAACGTATGGAACAACGAAGCATCGATCATACTGACTCCAACAATTACGACAACACGCCAGTGGATTGTAGCGCGCCGGAGAAAACAAAGCGATGCCGACACTGCGACGCAGAGATCGGTGCAGTTCACGATCAGCCTACGCAGGATAAAAACTTGGTGTTCTGCTGTCCTGGCTGCCGCGCCGTATATGAATTACTTGAACGCAAAGGGCTGACTCACTACTATACGCTCGCCCACCGTTTCGGTGCACACCTCTCTCCTGTCGAGACACCCACTACTGCCAGTGTATATTCCTACCCTGACACACGGGGTATTCTCTCGCTCTCTCTTGGAGGCATTCACTGCGCTAGCTGCGTCTGGCTGCTGGAAAAGCTACCTGAGATCTGCGACGGGGTAGTCTCTGCTCGTGTGCGGCTAACTCACGGGGATATCAGAGTCGACTACAACCACGTACAGGTCTCTCCCACAGAAATTATAAAAGCTATTCAAGAGCTCGGATACTCCGTGCTGCCTCCAAAAAATCAACATCCTTCCAGCTCTTCAGAGGAGAGAATCGCTCGTAGTCAACTCGCTATCGCTGCCGCGTGCTCAATGAATATCATGATGCTCGCGGTTTCGTTGTATCAGGGTTTATTCACGGGTATCGAAGCCCATATCGAGACATTTTTTCGCTGGTTCAGCCTTGCTCTCTCGATTCCAATCGTTACCTACAGCGCACTCCCGATTTACCAAAAAGCGTTGGGCGCGCTAAGAACCGGCTCACTTCATATCGATCTTCCAATCTCCATCGGTATAGTGCTCTCATTTTTGCTAGGCGCATCAAATACCATCTCCGGCTCAGGCGAGATTTATTTTGACTCTCTCGCTACTATCACTTTTTTACTTCTAGCAACTCGCTACGCTCAACGTCGTGCATTTGAGAAGGCGCGGCGAAGCTGCACCTCAACGTGGTCACTCCTACCAGCTACCATTCATGAAATCAGCCCTGACGGCACCACGAAAGAGGTCTCTATTGGCGAGCTCAAACCCGGTATGCGCTTGTACGTAAAACCTGGCGAAAGAATTCCGTGTGATGGAATAGTGCAGCTGGGGTGCAGTGTAATTGACTGTTCAACTATGACTGGAGAATCCGTAACGACTAGAGTCGATAAAGGCTCGGCTGTGCTTGCAGGCACTCTGAATGTAGAAGCCCCTCTTCAAGTCGAAGCATCGACTGGGTCAGGCAATTCCAGACTGGACCGAATAATCCAATCCATCAATCTCGCCATGCCTGACACACCACCGTTTGTCACAAGTCTTGACACCCTGTCCATGGCTTTCGCCGCAGTAACTCTGTGCCTCGCGGGCGGAGCATTTGCACTCTCAATCCCTATGGGGATGCAGTTTGCCACTAGTGCCACGATCGCGATGCTCACGGTAACTTGTCCCTGCGCGATAGCACTCGCTCTTCCGTTACTCTCAATCCGGGCGCTCAGCATGGTCGCTGCCAGGGGAATTTTAGTGAAATCGCCGAATGTCTTTGAGGAGCTTCCTGGGGTATCACACGCATTTTTCGACAAAACGGGGACTCTTACGACAGGAAGGTTTGAAATCCGGAGCATGAAAGCCTTCGTGCCAGATGAGATCGTCCTCGATGTAGCCTCGTACCTGGTTGAAATTGACGCGAACCACCCTGCCTCTCACGCGATTAGTTTATACGCGAGGCGCCCTCTTCACTCTCGATTTTCAGTGCTGGAAGCTCGGCGCCTCGTCGGACGGGGAGTTGCCGCGACTTTGCTTGATTGTGAATCTTCAACTCACGTTTCGGCGGTGCTCTCATCGATTACACACTATCGAGCTACCAAAACCTTAAACTCATCCAATCTGCTGATCCCAGAGATACTCAGCGATGAAGCCTCAGTGGTAACTCTCACGTTAAACGGCCATCTCATAGCTTACTTTGAGCTTATTGATTCCATAAATCCATCGGTGCCCACTACCTTGCAATATCTGAAGCAACATCTAGCATGCTCCATTCTCTCAGGAGACCGAACTGAGACAACAGCGGTTATCGGAAGCACAATTGGTATTTCGGCTGCAGACTGTCACGGCGACCTACTTCCAGAGGAAAAAGCTAGCTACATTGCTCAATCTCCACACAAAACTATCTTTGTAGGGGATGGGGCAAATGACGCTCCTGCCCTAAAAGCAGCTACCGTGGGAATCGCTTTGCGTGGAGGCATTCAATCGATTCTCGAGAGTGCTGACGTGTTCATCGCCATGGGGGGGCTAGAAAAAATTGTATTCCTTCATCGCGTCGCCGCACGCTACCGTCGTTGCTCCCGTCTTCTTGTTGGATTCGGCATCGTTTATAATCTAGTAGGAATTAGTGCTGCATTTATGGGGTATGTCTCTCCTATGCTGGCCGCGATTGCTATGCCCACATTTTCTTCATTTGTCGTAGTCGTGGCCTACAATGGCTTTGCCGGCCTGCAAGAGACAGACTAAGCTACGAGATTAGCACTACTATGGACCTTGTATTTTTTCTTCTACCTCTCTCATTATTGCTTGCCGCTTTCGGAGTATCCGCTTTCATCTGGGCTAATCGCTCGGGCCAATTCGACGATCTGGACACCCCTGCTCATAGATTGCTACTAGACGACGACGAGCAAAAAAAATAGTGGGATAGCGTCTACTAGGTTACAGTCGGTCTATGGAAACCCCTGCTCCTACCATCGGAATAATCGGCTTCGGCGTTATGGGCTCACAAATGGCCCGCAACATCGCGAAACATGGCTACACAGTTCTTGGATTTTCTAGAACTGCCCATAAGGTAGACGCTCACGCTGACGCGGGCGTGCGCAGCGTTTCTCTTGAGGAAATTGGATCGCGTTGTTCTCATGTGCTGCTCTCTCTTTCTGATGGAGACTCTGTTCAATCTGTGCTGTTCGGTGAACGCGCCCCTCTTGCCACCTTTCTACATCCTGGATCAATCATCATCGATACTACCACTATCGCTCCGTCCGAGGCGCGACAACTCGCCGCGCGGTGCCAAGCGCTTGGGCATACTTTTATCGATGCCCCGGTAACGGGCGGAGACGTTGGAGCGCGCAACGCTACCTTGACTGTTATGTGCGGAGGTAGTGAGGCAGATTTCGAGCGAGCACTTCCCTTGCTGCGATGTATCGGCAAGAACATTCGACTCATGGGGCCCTCAGGAAGTGGCCAAACTATGAAAGCTATTAATCAGGTCGCTGTCGCGCTCGGCATCGTCGCGATGACTGAAGCGCTGCTGCTAACTGAGCAAAAGGGAATTGACCCAACGCTCGCCCTGGAAATCCTACAGGGCGGTGCCGCCGGATCTTGGGCGCTTTCTAACTATGCACCCAGACTCCTCGCAGGTGACTTTAAGCCAGGTTTCAGTGCCGCCCATATGCTTAAAGATCTCAAAATTGCCCTCCGGGAAGCGGATAGCGTGTATCAATTACTGGGCACTGAGACCGCAACGCGCCTCTTCGAACAACTTGCCGAGATTCCCGAGAATTTGGGAAATCACGCCCTCATGAGGGCATATCGATCGTAAGGGGGCATCGCCTAAACGTTTGTCTAATCCCCTACCCACCCCCCGTGGCACCCCACGTTCGGTTGTGTTAGTTTCTCGGCATCGTACGGTTCAAAACAAACTAGGAGTGTATGGCTACCTCGCTGTTCTCAGATATTCCCGCTGCTCTTACTGATCCTATTCTAGGTGTAACAGAGGCGTTTCGAGCGGATACCTGCCCGACCAAAGTAAACCTCGGAGTCGGGATTTATCAGGACGCTCACGGGAAAGTTCCGATTCTAGAGTCCGTCAAGAAAGCAGCTGCCATCTGGGCTGCGACCGAAGATACTAAGTCGTATCTTCCGATTGATGGCGTTCCTACGTACAACTCCGCTACTCAAGAGCTCATTTTCGGAAAAAACTCCGCTGCACTTTCTGAGAAGCGTGTAGCGACAATTCAGACTGTCGGTGGAAGCGGTGCTCTTAAGCTAGCTATTGATTTTATCCACCGCTTTTTTCCCGAAAGCACGATGTATGTGAGTGATCCCAGTTGGGAGAACCACCGTGTGATTTTTGAAGCCGCTGGTGTCAAAGTAGACACCTACCCATACTACAATCCTTCTACGAACGGCTTACGCTCTGAAGAGATGCTAGACGCGTTACGGCGACTGCGCCCCTCGAGCGCGGTTTTGCTTCACGCGTGTTGCCACAACCCTACAGGTGTCGATATTGATGCCGACACCTGGGCCCAAATCGCCGCCGTCTGTGAAGAGCGCAGGTTGCTCCCGCTTATTGATTGCGCCTACCAGGGATTCGGCGCGGGTCTTGAGGATGATGCCGCTCCTGTAAGGGCGATGGCAGCGCGTGGTTTAACGTTCTTTGTGGCGAGTTCGTACGCTAAATCGTTCGCAATGTATCGAGAAAGAGTGGGCGCACTATCGGTTGTCACGGGATCCGCAAAGGAAGCCGCTGTCATGACAAGTCAGATAAAACGGGGCGTTCGAATGATCTATTCGAGTCCGCCCTCGTATGGCGCTCAGGTGGTCTCTATCGCGCTTACTACCCCCGATTTGCGAATCCTCTGGGAGCGAGAGCTCTCTGATATGCGAGCGCGAATTCGAGAAATGCGAGAGGTCTTCGCCCAGAAACTAGCTGTGGCCATACCAAATAGAGATTTCTCCTTCATTCTCAACCAAAACGGAATGTTCTCATACTCAGGGCTTTCGGCCGGAGTAGTGCGAGAATTGCGTGAAAGGTATCACATATACGCTCTCGATAGCGGTCGTATATGCGTAGCTGCTCTGAACCATAACAACGTTGACTCAGTGTGCGCTGCAATTGCTGACGTACTAAAGGTCTCGTAGCGATGCGGCGCTACTTGTTATGCGCCATCATCGTTATTGCAGTCGGCGCTCTAGCGAGTGCCGAGGAACATCCGCCAACTGAAGACTTTCGTGCTGAACTCGTAGTTGACGATCTCGATCATCCTGTTCAAATAACTTCAGCTCCTGACGAGCCGGATCGCCTGTATGTGGCTGAGCGCGGTGGTAGTGTGCGGGTCCTACACGATCGAAAGCTACTTGGGCGCGAGCTGCTCGACATAAGTGCCGTAGTTCACAAAAAGCACCCCCACGGATTACTGAACATTGCATTTTCCCCCGACTACAAAACGTCACGGATCTTTTTCGCGGCATACATCGATCCTCAGGGAGATGTGAATATTGCGCGGTTTCATCACTCAGACCAAGAGTCCGCCGATGAGGATTCCATGACGATCGTCATCAAACTTGCCCAGGCATTTTCTAATACTCACGGCGCTGCAATAGGATTTGGTCGCGATGGTTATCTGTACGTCAGTTGGGGCGATGGAGGCGGCCCGTCGGAGGCCATTCAGGCCGCTCAACGTCTGGACTCTCTTTTCGGAAAAGTTCTTCGAATTGACGTGTCCAAGGAGGGAAAATACTCAGTGCCCTCAGACAATCCTTTTTTCAGTCGTCCAAAGTCATTACCCGAAATCTGGGCGTCTGGATTTCGCAATCCCAGACACCTCAGCTTTGATCGCAAACGCGGAGATCTCCTCGTCATTGACGAAGGGACTCGCGTTACTGAGATGAACAGCGTCAATCGAGGCGCTAACTATGGATGGAATATTCTCGAAGGAACGAGCTGCGTTTCACAACCGTGCTCATTACCAGACGCTACTTCTCCGATTTTTACAGTCTCTACGGCAGCTTCTTTTGTCGGAGGGGCGGTATATCGCGGCACTGCGCTTCCCCAATTAGAGGGCTCGTATATTTTTGCCGACCGTGTCACGGGGGAACTATTCGCTTCAACTCAACGCAGTGGGACTTGGCAACCCCGCCGAATCCTCTCCCTGCCCGCACAATCAATCACTGCACTTGGTGAAGACTCTACCGGAGAGATTATGATAGGGACTCTCTCGGGAGAGCTCTATAAACTAACTCCACGGTGACGGCAGCTCTCCTCCCGAACGATCAGAACGCCGATCCGCCACAACTAAGCCTCGTCGCCTAAAAAATGTAGCAACCGCAACGTTGCGCTACCCCAACTCTAGGAGGATACCACACGCTCCTACGCCACTTCCTTCTCAGCCGCTATAATTCGATTCAGCGCTGATATCAGCGCTCGAACGTTCGACAACTCGGAGCTTGAATCGTAACCGACTCCGTATCGCGAGACTTCGCCACGCGTTAATTGAATAAAACTCATCGCCGAAGCCTTCGAGTCCTGACCTAAAGATTCCTCTTTGAACTTGGAGCACGTCACATCTTGCCCAAGCTTGCCAAGCGCGTTCACCGCGGCATCAATTGATCCAACTCCTGTTCCCTTTACCGTGAGCTCGTTTCCCTTTACTCGTACTGTTAAAACAACTGAGGTCTCCTTAGAGCCACCAAAGGTATTGCATTCAACAAGCTCGAATAAGCTCTCTTTGTTGACGAACTCTTGGTGAAATATCTCCATCATCGTCTCTGCGGAGCACACCCGACCAGACTCTTCACACCAGCCCTGGATCAGCGGATAAATCTCGCTCTTCATCTCCTCAGGTGGATAAATGCCGCACTGGTTATTGAGAACTGAACGCTGCCCACGCCACCCTGATTGGCTCGTTACCTCGACCACTTTTTCATCCCCTCGCCCGATGTCGACAAGGTCAATTCCTAAGTACGGGTGGGCGTGAACCTTCACCTCATGTTTCTGCATATAGTCGAGGTACTTTTCGTGGGTATCTTGGTGAGTTCCAGAGCGTTGCTTGCTGAAATTATCGCCAGCATACGGATGCTGCTCCGGCACTATCAAACCGGTGTGACCCTCCCAGAACTCACGTAACGCCGGTATGTTACTGAAATCAACCCAAGGATTAATTCCCTGCGTGAACAAATTGAGGGCGTAAATCACTAAGTCCGTATTGCCCGAGCGCTCACCGAACCCGAAAAGGGTTCCTTCAACTCGCTGCGCCCCCGCGCGGACTCCATAGTGAGCTGCGACTTCCGCCGAGTTTCTGTCGTTATGTGTGTGAACACTCACAATCACATTATCTCGGTCGATAATATTGTCGCAGATATATTGAATACGATCCGCGTACTCGTCAGGCTCGCACTGCTCCAGGGTGGCCGGCAGGTTAAGGATTAACTTGTCCTCTTTCGTTGGCTGCCACGCCTTAATCACCGCGTTGCAAACATCAAGCGCGAATCGGATCTGAGTTCCAGAGAAACTTTCCGGTGAATACTGATACTGAACCGGAACTCGATACTTGTGTGAAAGCTCACGCACCGATTTAGTGGCGTTTACCGCCATATCCACCACCTCGCGGTCTGACATATTTAACACCTTACGGTGCATATCAGATGTAGAGTTGTAGACATGAACAATTGTCGGCGAAGCCCCTTGGAGACACTCAAGGGTCTCCTTGATCATCTTTGGCTTCGCTAAAACCAGGACCTGCGGTTTGATCTCTCGCCCCGAATCCTTTAGCAAGCTCGGGTTCTCAATTAAATATCTCGTGAAGAGCGCGTCGATCTTAGAGGCGACTGGATATCCGGTCTCTATCTGGTTGAAACCCAAATCTACGAGCTTCTGGAAGTAGCGGATCTTCGCCTCTAACGAGAGCGGATTCTTCAGGGTCTGGTTACCATCACGAAGACATACGCTTACGAGGTCGGGAGCCTCCGTGGGACGATTATTAATCCATGTTCGAATAAAGTCCTCTGGAAGCGGGAATCTTTTACCGTAGGGGATATATTTCTCCCCGGGGTCCATTCCCTTCCGCACTTGCCCAAACGACTGAATCATATCATCTCCTTTCCGCAGCCCTCGATGATGACATCGAGGAAAAACTAAACCGACCAAAGCTTGGCGCTCAGGCACTAAACATTCCTCTGCGAGCGATTCTCAGATGGCGGAAATGGCTGTGATTTCTGTTGATTTCAGAAAGCCATCCGCCCCGTCTGGGTCGCTGGCTTTCTTGAGGATTAACGCAAAGCCAAGCAACCCTGACGGAGCAGACTAAGGAGTCCGAGCGTAAGGAGGTTGTTGGCGAAAACGTTCATATCCGACAGTGTGTCAAAAACTGCCCCTGTTTGCAACCAGTTGCAACCACAAATACCTTATTGAACAGGCGAATAACTGCTCTTCGAGGATTCGTGCCAAGTTTAGGGACGAACAATTACCGACAGAAGCGGCGCAATACCCCGTTATCGATACCTCAAACAGTCAGCTCAAGGCTCAAGCAACCTTAGCGAACTTACTTGGCGGGCAACTCGAACGCTTGCACCTCAGACTTAAACTCACATTGGGTGTGTGCGCCATCGCAGAACGGCTGCTTCGATGAAGCACCGCATCGACAAATAGAAACCGCCGTTCTGCCATTGAGGTTGAACACTCCGCCGGCTGCGTCACGGATTTCAAAATTGCCACCTTCTACGCGAAGTGGTCCGTTATTCTTGATAGTGATGATAACTTTGTTGTCACTCATGGATATCTCCGTTATGTGGCAAGATTATTGACCGCTCCATGATAACTATCAAGGGGAACAATCTGAGCCGACATTTCCCTGGCCGGAGCTACGCACCCTCTCTATACTTTCCATGGGAATATAGTTTCTGGAGAAGCATATGAAGCTACGAAAGTCAGTTTATGCAGCAATGCTTGCAGCATTTTCTCTATGCTTGTCACACCCACACACCGCCAAGACCGACGAATCGGTACGTGGTGGCATGGACTCCCTACTCCAAGCTTTCAGAGATATCCAGCCATACCTCGTCGATCAGTCGCGGTTTGCTGATGTGGAGAACCATGACGAAGTCTTGGGTCTCCTTCAATCCTTGCGATCTAATTTCCACAAACTTGAGACCGTACAAAGTAGATTTCAAGCTCTTCCCGGATTTAAGGAGAACACGAGAGCCGTAGCAGATATGCTCGATGACAGCTCGCGACGCTTTGCTGAGGGCAAAACAGCCTATGCCTGGTGGCGCATTCGCAAGCTTCCTTCGGCGTGTTTCGGTTGTCACGCCACCTACAAAGTAACAAGCAGCTACTCCAACCACGCGGCGGTTTCTTCCTCTCTCGATCCGCTCAATCGTGGGCGATTCCTCCTCGCAACTCGGCAGTTCAAGGAGGCTCAGCTGGCCTTTCGCGAAGTCCTTAAAAACCCGGACTATCGCTTCAATTATGATGAAGTTCTGCGAAGCCTTCTTCTCGTTACCATTCGAATCCAACGCAATCCACGTGAGGGAATATCGCTCTTTCAGGAAATATTGATGACATCACACCTTCCAGAAGAGGATTCTTCAGAGGTCAAACGATGGATCAATCAACTCACGCAGTGGAGTAAAGAGGACACAAAAACGAAGCGAGACCCGGTTGCCTACGGTGAAAAGCTAATCGAGCTTGGTTCTGCCTCATCACTTATCAGAACGCCCAACGACGTGGCTTTACTTCGAGGCACTGCACTCATCCACGATCAGCTCGAGGCTGGCACTGTCAAGGCATCAGAGCGTCCTCGTGCACTATATCTACTAGGGTTCGCCTACCTACAACTTCCGCTATTTTTCGCCGAGGACTGGGCTGAGTTCTACCTTGAGCGATGCATCAATGAATTCCCAGGCTCTGATGACGCGAAACTATCATATCGCGCCTATCGAGATCACATTCTTGATGATTACACCGGCACAGCGGGTACTGCGCTCCCTGATGATATCAGATTGCACCTTGAGGAGATGCGCTCCAAAGCGTACGGAGAGCCGAGCTTTGGAGGACTCGTACAAGCAGATGTGGAATCGCCTCTAACCTAGTCAAAGTGGGGCCAAGCCTACTCGGGAACGAGCCTCGGCACATTCCTCGCTTCCTGCTTGAAACGTACGACACGTATCTGGGCGTGTATCGTAAACTCCACAGAGCTTATCGTGTCGTAAAAAACAACACCCCTCATGGAACGGTAGTGGATGAAGCATATAACGCCACTGCCCCGTTTGCTGCCAACCGGGCAACTCAAGAGTCTCAGAAGTGATGCGAGGCTCTCTACTCGCATCTTTTATAGAGACAAGCACAGGGAATGTCCTGCAGCACGCTCCGCAGCGATCACATTCCACACGAGAAGAGTTCGACATAGCCACCACCATAAGGAGCCAACACGCGATACTACCACTCTGTACTACCTAGCAGCTTAACGATTGCACTCTTGTATCTGTCTGTCGATCTTTTCTCGTCATCCCCCTGTCGGCACATTGCACTACGCGCTCTGGGAAAGCGCGATCATACAGAGCTCTTCACCAGTTACGTACCCTGGCCATGCGTTCGTGAGCGTCTACATTTGGTAAGGAATCCCGCATGACTGACATAGAGAAGAAAGCAAACAAGAAGCCACGTGGTTTCGCCGCAATGGACCCCGAAAAACAACGAGAGATAGCCCGCCGTGGCGGGAAAATAGCCCACCTAAGAGGCAACGCGCATGAGTTTACTCCCGAGGAAGCTCGCGAGGCAGGACGTAAAGGCGGACAATCAGTAAGCAAGGATAGAAAGCATATGGCTGCTATTGGACGACTGGGTGGTGAAGCTCGTAGTCAAAGTCGAACATCATCCTCAGGAAGTGAATCACAACACACACCTGAGGTATAAACGAACAATGCTGCCTGTGAAGCCGCTTAGCCAGGCACCCACTTCAGGGCAGCTCGCTATCGAAAACGCCTGTGCGTGATAGCAGTATCGAGTGCGCTAGGGTACAGCGGGGCAAAGCTACTGTGGTCACGCTTTCCTTCAAAGCCAGTAGCCTCGAACTGTTTCTTACATCAGTAGCGATGTGCTTGCTTTACATTAGTCATGAGATGGGAGGCTTCTAAACGGCTATCCAACAGCACGTGATATACATTCTGCGTGGAATGATTTCACTCGCTATAACCCCGATCAGACCTCTCCCCATCGAAGTAGCTTAATCTCACCTAAAAACAACACTCTCAAAGGAGACCTGTTATGAACGTAAAAGACATTATGACGAAGAATCCCGCCACGTGCCTTCCAACTGCCACTCTTGAGGAGGTTGCAAAACTCATGGTGGATAACGACTGCGGAGAGATCCCTGTCATACGAACTAAGGATAATCCTGAACTCGTGGGAGTTATCACTGATCGCGACATCTGCTGTCGCGCGGTGGCGAAAGGAAAAAATCCTGCTGCCACAAAAGCAAGTGACTGCATGACGTCACCAGTATTTACCGTTACAGCCGATACCGATATCACGAAAACGTGCCGAACATTCGAGGAGAAAGAGGTGCGTAGACTTCCGGTAATCGACAAAAAGAGCCATCTGGTTGGCATTATCTCTCTTGCCGACGTCGCCGAGTCGGCACCAGAACAATACGCCAAGGAGATACTCCGTCACGCCGGTAAAGCGACTGGTGCAACTGGCGCCGCCGCCCACTAAACGACGAACGCTACACCGCGTCACAAAAATTTACCTCCTCACGGGAACATTTCTGTGACGCGCACTTCTGCGCTCTCATGGCATAACACATCTCTATTACTGCACAATTATCCTCTCCGCCGGGCCGTGTTGCGCTACTCACAAGAATGAGTACTCTGCACTCTGACGATTTACTTAGCAATCGCACGATGGTTGCCTCGGAGAGTTTTCGGTGTCCAAAAGAATCATAGGAATCGCTTCTTTTCTTCTTCTTTCGATCAGCTATCGAATATCAGCCGCGCAGGAGCCGATGCCGGTCGTGCCAACGCCCACCGTGGCAGTGATACTACCAGACAGCGACCTCCACTCCCCCCGAGCGACCATCGCTACATTCCTCGCCTCCATGGACCCCTCCGACGGCGAAGTTGAGATGACTCGCGCTATCAAGACCATGGATATCTCGGGCATCCCGGACATAGTAAAAAGTGAGCGATCAGAGGAACTCGCGGTAAAACTCTACGCCGTTCTTGACCATATTCACTTTACTCCTGGCAAAGCTCCGAGCTCTACTTCTCTTGATGCTCTTGAACTGACGCAAGTCGGGCAAAACACACTCTACATGGAGAAAAGCGGCCCGAATTGGCGCTTCAGTAAAGTTACAGTTGACGCG
>OMII01000086.1 GCA_900299055.1 Pseudomonadota bacterium
GAGTGCACAGTTTAGGTGAGCACCTGGCCGGAAGCCCGGTCGGAGACGAGCCAGGGTGACGCAGCAGGTGACCAGGGGTACCGGCCAGATTAAAAACACTGGTTTACTTCACGCACCCTTAAGGCTTCTATTACCTCGCGAGCCGTCCAGTCTCGCGATTCACTTTCATGATAGCTACCCCTTACGGATCGCCCGAGGAGGAGGCGACATGAAACTACTAGGAAAATACTCTCTATCCTCCACCACCTCTTGCTTTGTCCCAGTGCATGGAAGGTGTTTGCATTCAGCCGTGTTCGGCCACTCGCTACTCGAACCACCCCAGCACTAACGCCGTTTCCTATTATCTCGTAAAGGTTAGCCGCTCGTTATCCGATCCAACCTATGAGTTTATTGGAGGAAGCACTCATGGGAGTAATTCTCGGAGTCATCGGAGTATTGGGAAGCGTATTGATCGGATTCGTCGGTCCCGGCGGTCCGGTCGGCGTTCTTTTGCAGCCGTACGAATTCCTGGTAATTGCCGGCGGTATCGGCTTCACCGTACTCATTTCACAACCCGGGCCGGTACTGAAAGCAATCATGCCAGGCGTTATTGGTGCAATCAAAGGAAGCGGCGTTAGCAAAGCACTCTACAAGGATTTACTCGGTCTCATGGGAATCGTTTTCGATACGATGCGACGTGAGGGTGTTCTTGGAATTGAAGGAGACATCTCCAATCCCCACCAAAGCGCTAAGTTCAACAAATATCCCCTCGCTGCACACGATCACCACATCATGGATACATTCTGCAGCGCGCTGCGACTCTTCGTTGACGGAGTTGTTAATGCCTTTGAGCTTGACCGACTTCTCGATTCTGAAATCGAAACCCATCATGAGGAGGCGCTCCTAGCGCCGACAGCTATTAAAACCATGGCAGACTCCTTTCCCGCGATGGGAATCGTGGCGGCAGTACTTGGAATTATCATCACCATGCAATACCTCGACGGCCCACCCACGGAGATCGGACACCACGTAGGAGCCGCCCTCGTAGGAACCATGTTAGGAATCTTTCTCTCTTACGGACTTGTAGGACCCGTCGGCACGAAAATGGAGCACAATGTTCGAGACGTCACCAATTTGCTCAAGTGCGTTAAAGCAGGGTTGGTTTCATTTGCAGGAGGAGCACCTCCTGCGGTGGCGCTTGAGTTTGCACGTAAGACTATACCAAGCGCGTTTCGTCCTACGGCAGAGGAGCTTGAAGAAATCATTAAGGAGAGCAAGAAGAAGTAGCGTGAGCACTGCTCTATCACATGGCAGACGACAAGAAAGAAGCCAAACCCGCGATTATTGTAAAGAAGGGCGGCCATGGTGGGCACCATGGAGGCGCGTGGAAGATCGCGTACGCGGATTTTACAACCGCAATGATGTGCTTCTTTCTCTGTATGTGGCTCATCAACACAGCATCGGTCACCACACGTCAGGCAATCGCGTCTTATTTCCGTAAACCCTCCATCTTTCAAGAGGGTAGCGGTCAGCCGCTCCTGCTTGGAGGACAAGGTATTCTATCCGACGCGTATATGCCGCCACGCGAAAAGGATCAACGTAAACTCAAGGATCCGAGCGAAGACCAACGAACGTATGGAGAGACCGTCAAAGATCTCGATAAGCTCTATATTCAAGAGGCTAAAGTTGAGCCGAAGAAACATAAGGGCCCAACAGAGGTCACAGGTCTTAATTCACAAAGCAAACAGGTTGAGGAATCGCGAAAGGAGATTAAGCTGCGTATCATCGCCCAGGAGACTGAGAGACAAATAGAGCGTTTGACGAACTCTGCCGCCGCCACCACTAAAGAGGTAGGTAAGCTCGAGATGAAAGTTGAGCCCGATGGTCTTAAAATTGAGATCATGGATACCGACAAATACTCGATGTTCGATAGCGGCAGCGCAAAAATTAGAAAAGATGCGGAACCAGCTTTTCAAAAAATCACAGAAGTGATTAAGCGCTATCCAAATACTCTTGAAATATATGGCCATACCGACTCTCAACCATTTCCCTCACGTACTGGCGGGTACACGAACTGGGAACTCTCAGCGGATAGAGCTAATGCCGCTCGACGTTTAATAGAGTCACAAGGATATCAAGGTGATAAAATTCAGAGCGTGATCGGAAAGGCTTCCACCGAGCTCCGTAATCCCAATAATGCTATCGATCCCTCTAATCGTCGCATTACCCTGAAACTTCGATTCGATCTCTCCTCTGAACTATTCAAGAGGGAGCAATTGGAACCGGTTTCTACAGATCCTCTGAAAGAATTGCTATTCTCAAAAGAAGCGCAACAACAACTCGCTGAGCCGACACCTCAACAAGTCGCTGAGGTAGCAACTCCGAGTCAACCGGCCGTTGTAGAGCCGGATGCTTCACCGGCTCCAGTCGAGAGCACCTCATCAACGGGCGCAAAAAAAGTGCAGCTACCGGACAAACCACCTCCAACCGGTAATCCGGAGTATATGCCCGAGAATAAGATCTTTGGAGACAGTCCTGTTCTTGGCGCCACCACCCTTTTCGGGTCCCGTTAAGAGGCGCTTGGTCGCCACTTATGAGTGACAACCCCAACAAACGAGCGGTATAGTCTCAGACATGATTCACAAAATTTGCGCACTGGCATCCCTCTCTATGGCGCTTGCGGTTGGCTGCGGCGCCTTTGGGGCACACGCGCTTCGCGACAAGCTCCCAAGCCAAGATCTCGCCATCTGGCAAACAGCGGTACTGTATCAATTAATACACTCCCTAGCCGCTATCGTAGTAACAACGATTAAACAAGAGCAAAACACCCTCGTAAGGCTAGCCATTCTCTTTCTAGGCTCTACTGCCGTATTCTCCGGGTCGCTATATCTCCTTGTGCTGTTAAACCAGCGCTGGCTAGGTGCTATAACCCCTATCGGTGGCGTTGGATTTATAGTCGGCTGGCTCTTACTCGCAAGAGCTCTTCTACTCTCCCCCCCAGCGAGAGGTACGAACCCAGAGGACTCCTAGAAGCATCCTACCTGCTGGCAGTCTACGTCCTGCAAGCATAGGCAATCTGCATGAATAGATCTCTGTTTATACTACTCGCTTTAATCCTCAGCTCCTGTGGCGGCGGCGGTGGCGGTGGTGGCTCTGACACTAACTTTGCAGGGAATCTGTCTCTTCAGCTAGAAAGAGATAATCTCGATTCCGGTGATCTGACACAGGTGCGAATAGAGGTACGCGATCTGAACGAGGCGGGAGCAATTCTCAAAATCCGTTCGTCAACCTCACTGCGCTACGTACGCAACACCGCAGTTTTATTTCCAGGTCGCGAAGAGGAGCTGCACATTACCCCATCAACAGATCAAGCTACAGATAACGAGCGCTACCTCGTCTTTTTCTTGACACCCGATGATGCCAAGGGGGGAGACTACGTCGAACTAGAGCTAACGATTAAAGCCACGAAGGGAGATAGCGATGCGTTCATCGAGCTTGATCTCGATAACAATGATTCAAACATTCCCGATTCTAAGGAATTCTCAATCACGAGCCCTCGCTTCTCAGCTGTAGTGGAGCGTGGGCTATACATCGCACCAGACGCATCTGATCCAACGCCGACACCGGCGCCATCTGGAACCGCCAGCGCAAACTGAGACTCGGTCTAATTTGTTCGAATTGATTGGAGTTTGAGGTTGAAAATGGTGGGCGCTGCAGGGATCGAACCTACGACATTCAGCTTGTAAGGCTGACGCTCTACCAACTGAGCTAAGCGCCCGCAAGATTTCCAGCTCTCATTCAGCATCGCGGGTGACGCTGAATGTCGTTTACGTCTTAATGCTCGCTGGCTTGCATTAAGCGCTTGTAGGTGGCTACTACCGCTTCTCGCTTCGCTCTGGTTCATTCAGCTTGTAAGGCTGACGCCCCTCACCCTAAACCACGGGCAACTGAGCTAAGCGCCCGCAAGATTTCCAGCTCTCATTCAGCATCGCGGGTGACGCTGAATGTCGTTTACGTCTCAATGCTCGCTGGCTCGCATTAAGCGCTTGTTAGGCGACAAGCACCGAACAGGGACGGCACAGTAACTACCCCTGCAGAAAAAGTCAACTAGCTCGGCCGGGGGGTTCGGCGTGCGCAAAAAGCTCCTTACTTACCACTGGGTTACTGATTCGCCAGATGCACCCGTCTATAAAATAGTGGTGAATGTTGATGATGGAGGCCATCACCACCCAAACCGAGCTAGCTCCCGGACCCATCTGTTCTGCCAGCCAAGGAAGTCCGGCAAAAATGAGAGCGCTTCCTGCCAAGAGTATCAAGCCATACGGCGCTAGGATTCTGGCTAAGGCGCCTTCTGAATGGTCACCCGCGCGGGATGCTCTGTTGAGCTCGACACGCATCGGAAACGGCAGATATTGAATTGCATGAGATATCTGGACCCAGAAAAGTGCCGCCGGGTAAAAAAATAGGAACACATACCACACATACAGTGCGACGTAGGGAACGAGTACTCTCGTGGTTACGCGTCTTCCACTGCCCTTTCCAACCCACACTAGCACCGTAAGCCCCACGGCCAGTGAAATTATCCCGAGGTAATTCATCACTACCGAGGCATTCGTGAGGTATACCTGCGCGGCCCCGTCTGGCTTCCAAAGAAGCCGAAGAGCCCACAGTGCGTGCCATCCTGCCATAATCTTAAGGGTGGCCCGGAGCAACGACTTCTGCCGTGCTGAGAATACAACGCCATCCAAGTAGGCGTATGAGGCCATCATTCCCCAAGCCTGTCCTGTGTAATGCAGAGCAAGGTAGACCGAAGCCGTGCCAATCAAGATCTGGACGGGCAAGTCGTAGCTCGCATTATGCGAGACCAACATAAGAGCCGCTAGGGAGTAGAGCACTAGAAACAAGGGCAGATATATTGCCGCCCAGGGGTATGAGAGCGCAAATTTTCTCGACGAATACAGCAGCCGATACGAGGCTAGAAAGTGGGTGCCGTTAAGAGCAACTGTTAGAATCAGAAACTTCTCAAGGATAAGCTCTTGAGAGATCAGAAGCGTGCTTAAGAATAGAAGGCTAAGTGCTACGATTGAGGCTCCGCCGCTTAGCCATACGTCAAGCGTAGGATTTACAATTGCGCTTGGTTTTACGGATATCCTCGAATTAATCATCGCAGTCTCGAAGGAAGAACTAACCTCGCCTCATGGCTGTTACGATATAAGCACACAAAGGGCGCGTGGTCACCGTACAGTGAACAGCACGCGCCCCTCTAATTTACGAGCAACTTAGTGAGCTACGATACTTGGGGCCGGAGCCTTCTCGTCTCGTCCTTCACCACCTGCAGCGTCATCCTTCTTTTTCTCCTCTGAGTAAAGAAGCTCATCACGAACCTTCTTGTTCTGAAGCATCGTGGCGAAGTCTTGCGGTGTGCGGCAGCGAAGGGCCTCAAACAGGACCTCGTCCACGTGCGACACCGGAATAAGCTCTAGCTCGTTACGAACAGTTGCTGGGATCTCCTCGATGTCATTCTCGTTCTCCTTTGGAAGCAAGACGCGCTTGATACCACCACGGTGTGCGGCAAGCGCCTTCTCTTTCAGTCCTCCGATTGGGAGCACATTTCCACGAAGCGTGATCTCTCCTGTCATTGCGATCTGCTTGTCGATGGGAATACCCGTCAACGCGGACACCATCGAGGTCGCCATCGTAATACCGGCAGATGGACCGTCCTTCGGAATAGCACCCTCTGGAACGTGAACGTGAATGTCGATCTTATCGTAGAAGTATCTCGGTAGACCGAACATCGATGCCCTTGATCGCACGTAGCTCAATGCGGCGCGAGCGGACTCCTGCATGACCTCTCCGAGCTTACCGGTGATCTGCAAGCGTCCACGTCCTGGGAGGATCGTGGTCTCAATAACGAGGAGCTCTCCACCCTTATCTGTCCACGCAAGACCAGTTGCGAGACCAACTTGATCAAGCTCTTCGGACTTGCCGTACCGGAACTTGGGCTGCCCGAGGAACTTCGGCAGATTCTCGGTAGTGATATCAACGACAGTATCCATTCCCTTATCGACGATCTCGATCGCCGCCTTTCGGCAAAGCGTCGCTATCATTCTCTCCAAGTTACGCACGCCAGCCTCGCGGGTATAGCGATTGATAACTTCAGAATACACGGCCTCTTGAACCTTAACGTGCTCAAGCTTGAGACCGTTTTCACCGAGCTGCTTCTCTAGCAGATACTTCTTACAGATCGCTATCTTTTCAAGCTCTGTGTATCCAGACAGACGAATAATCTCCATACGATCCATCAACGGCTGCGGGATCGTGTGAAGTGAGTTCGCTGTCGTGATGAACATAACTTTCGACAGATCGTAATCACAGTCGAGGTAGTGATCATTAAACGAATCATTTTGCTCTGGGTCGAGAACCTCCAACAGAGCCGAGGACGGATCGCCTCGGAAGTCAGTCGACATCTTATCTACCTCATCGAGCAGGAACACCGGGTTGCTGGTTCCAGCTTTCTTGAGTGATTGGATGATCTTTCCTGGCAGCGCTCCGATGTACGTACGTCGGTGTCCTCGAATCTCAGCCTCATCGCGTACACCACCCAGCGCTACGCGAACGAACTTGCGGCCCGTGGACTTGGCAATAGACTTACCAAGGGAGGTCTTACCTACTCCTGGAGGACCTACGAGACAGAGGATCGGCCCACGAATCTTACCGACTAACTTCTGAACCGCGAGGTACTCAAGGATACGCTCCTTAACCTTCTCAAGACCGTAGTGATCCTCGTCGAGAACCTCACGCGCCTTCTCCATGTCTATCTCTTCCTTGGAAACCTCATTCCAAGGCAATGCCAACATCCAGTCCACGTAGTTCCGCACTACCGTCGCCTCTGCTGACATTGGAGACATCATCTTAAGCTTTCGGATCTCTTTTTCGGTCTTATCCTTAGCCTCTTCGGGCATATCCTTAGCTTTGAATTTATCCTCGATCTCCTGGATCTCGTTTCGGAAATCGTCCTTTTCTCCAAGCTCTTTCTGAATCGCGCGCATTTGCTCGTTGAGGTAGTACTCCTTCTGAGTCTTCTCCATCTGCTTCTTAACGCGGCTTCTGATACGCTTCTCCACCTGGAGGATCTCGATCTCAGATTTCATGTGTCCGAGAATCTTCTCGAGTCTCGCTTGAGGCTCGATTGTCTCCAGAATCACCTGCTTATCTTCGAGCTTGATGTTCAGCTGCACTACTATTGCATCAGCTAATCGCGATGGGTCTTCGATCGCGTTAACCTGCATGATCATCTCAGGGTTAACCTTCTTGCCGAGCTTGACGTAGTTCTCGAATGTCACATTCACTGAACGCATCAGCGCCTTGAGCTCTGTCGAGACTTCCGCGTTCAGGACAATCTCCTCTACGTCGACCAACATGAAGTCATCTTCACGCACAAACTTTTTGATCTTGGCTCGACATTTTCCTTCTACCAGCACCTTAATCGGCCCATCTGCAAGCCTTATGAGCTGCACTACCTCGCCCAAAGTTCCCGTTGTGTAGATGTCCTTAGGACCTGGATTGCTCGTCCTGGCGTCTTTTTGCGCAGCAAGGAATATGTACTTACCCTCTCGCTGGGACTCCTCAATCGCCCGAACACTCTTCTCGCGGCCCACGAATAACGGCACTACTTGCTGCGGAAAAACTACAAGTTCGCGGAGGGGAAGGAGCGGAATTGGATTCGTAATCGGTGGCTTCATTGTCTCTCTCAGAAATAGGTACCCAGATTAACCTGCTTCGCGTTGCGCCAACGGTACCCCATCGCCTGTTTGCGACGATGTTTCACCTTTAGGAGCAAGCGAACATAACCGTTTGTTTTTACTGCTTTCACAGTAGCACAGTTTAGGATGTTCGCACCCTATCTATCTCTAGGATGCTAAATGAGCCCAAAAAAAATCACAATAAATGGGCAGATTAACACGTCGCTTTAAACAGCCGTTCTATCGACTTAGAAATGTCTTAAACTCTACGCCGACTCAGCGTGCTGGTACACCACTAGGGGCTTTTCGCCCTTGGCTACAGTGTCCTCTGAGACGATAACTTCTTTAATATCCGGCTCTGACGGCACATCGTACATCACCTCGAGCATAATCGACTCCAGAATCGCCCGCAGACCACGCGCACCTGCTTTCCGCTCTATCGCCTGCTTTGCCACTGCCAACAACGCCCCTTCTGTAAAGCGCAGCTGCACATTCTCCATCTCAAAGAGCTTCTTGTACTGTTTGGTGAGCGCGTTCTTGGGGTCAACTAAGATCTTGATCAACGCTCCCTCGTCCAGGTCATCCAGCACGGCTATCATCGGAAGCCGTCCAATAAACTCCGGTATTAACCCGAACTTAAGCAGATCCTCGGGCTGCACCATGCTCAACAACGATCGTTTGTCATCTTTTTTAATGCGCTCGATGTCTTTGGCACCCTTTGCGTGAGCTCCGAAGCCAAGCTTCTTCTCGCCTACACGGCGTCGAATGATGTCTTCAAGACCGACAAAAGCTCCGCCGCATATAAACAGAATATTGCTCGTGTCGACCTGCAGGAATTCTTGCTGCGGATGCTTCCGACCACCTTTCGGGGGCACACTTGCCACCGTGCCTTCAAGCATCTTGAGAAGGGCTTGCTGAACTCCTTCGCCTGATACATCTCTCGTAATCGAAGGGTTTTCTGCTTTTCTGGATATCTTATCGATCTCGTCAATGTAAACGATGCCGCGCTGGGCTTTATCTACATCATAGTCTGCGTTCTGAAGCAGGTTGAGGATGATGTTTTCCACGTCCTCACCTACATAGCCAGCTTCTGTCAACGTTGTGGCATCAGTGATCGTAAACGGAACCTGGAGAATCCGTGCGAGTGTTTGCGCAAGCAGAGTTTTGCCCGTTCCAGTTGGCCCGATGAGGAGTATGTTCGATTTCGCAATCTCAACATCTCCAGAAGCGGTCTTAGCCTCAAGGCGCTTGTAGTGGTTGTGCACCGCTACTGATAGCGCCTTCTTTGCCATCTCCTGCCCAACAACGTATTGATCAAGAAAGCTTTTTATCTCTTTTGGCTTCGGTAGTTTTGATGAAGTCGCCGGGGCTGCCTCGGCATCGACCTCCTCGGCGATTATATCATTACAAAGCTCGATACACTCATCGCAGATATAGACGGACGGGCCTGCAATTAATTTCCGAACCTCTTCCTGCGAGCGGTTACAGAAAGAACAAACGAGTGTGTGCCGATTCTTATCACTAGACTTGCTCATTTATGCATCTCCCTCTTCTGACAAACCGCCCGCAAACATCCGTTAGGCGAGCTTACGCCTTCTTGTCCTCTCCGACTCTTCGCTCGAATACGGCATCGATCAAACCGTACTCCCGAGCCTGTTCGGAAGTCATGAAAAAATCACGATCGCTGTCAACTTCTACCTGCTTAAGGGGCTTGCCCGAGTGATGAGCAAGGATGCGATTGAGCTCCTGCTTTACTCGAAGCATCTCTCTTGCGTGAATTTCAACGTCAGACGCTTGCCCGCTAAAACCACCAAGCGGTTGGTGGATCATGATGCGCGAGTGCGGCAATGCAGAACGCTTCCCTGCTGCGCCTCCAGCGAGCAACACCGCCCCCATGCTTGCAGCCTGTCCGACGCACACCGTTGCTACATCGGGCTTGATATATTGCATCGTGTCGTAGATCGCCATGCCGGCCGTCACAACTCCTCCGGGGCTATTGATATAGAGGAAGATATCCTTCTCTGGGTCTTCGCTTTCCAAGAAGAGCAGCTGCGCGATTATGAGATTAGCTACGACGTCATTTACCTCAGTTCCGAGAAAGATAATGCGCTCTTTTAGTAGTCGAGAGTAAATATCGTACGAACGCTCTCCGCGACCAGTTTGCTCTATAACGAAAGGTATGTAAGCCATTTTATATCCTACTGTGTGCTCAACCAACGCGTGCCGTGGGTTGTCTAACTTAGTACCGCCTAACCTAGTACCTTGTGAGTCTTCAGACAACCACAGAGTGACTAACACGACGCTCAAAAACATCAAGAGCTAAAGCGGTCACCCCAACGTAGGGCCACTCTTGACCCTACAAAAAGCCCCCCCGCTAAGCAACTCTCGTTGGACGTGAGCAGTCAAAAACAAAAGGGCCTGGAGCTGACAGACCTCACACGGCGCTATCCAAACATCAAGAAGGCGCCACCATGCGCGGCTCTCAGCTCAACCTCTTTGAGTCTATGCAACATTATGAAAGAAACGGCGAGTCAGGTAACACAGCCTCGAACAGGCCATGCTCCCACTCGCCGATTGCATCTTCGTACGCTTTCTAGCGTTATTTTTTATTCTCTTCAGGCTTAACGAACTCAACTGTCGTCTTGGACATGAGGTAGTCAAGAATCTTGGTTCTGCGCACCTCTAGCAAAAACGACATGATACGAGACTTGTCTAACAACACCTTCTTCGCGTTCTCGACCGTTGTACCATTCTGCTCCGCTACCTTCTGAATCATAGCGTCTCTATCGGCGTCCTCGACCTTAACGTCCTCTTGAGAACCGATTCGGTCTATAATAATCGCGCTTCGAATGCGGCTCGTCGCTATCTCCTCGAACTGCGGGCGATAAAGCGCCACATCGATCTTCTCGGGGTCAGCGTTCTTACCAGCAAACCCGTAGCGCGCCACCAGCCCTCTTATCTCGTCATCTACGAGGGCGCTCGGAACCTTAAATTGATTCTCTTTGATAAGGAGCGTAAGCAACTCGCTTTGGCTCTCTCCCTTCGACTCATCTTCAGCCTCTGCGACTAGACGCTCTCGAATCTTCTCCTTAAGGGCTTCTACGCTCTCCACATCCATGCCTAGCGACTTCACGAAAGCCTCATCGAGCGCCGGAAGAGTCTTGGAATAGATGCCGTGGAGGCTTCCTCGATAGGTCAGCTTCTTTCCTCGCAGGCTCTCGTTTGGATGATCATCCTTTGCAACGACGGTAACATCCTTAGACTCTCCAACTGCTACGCCAACGAACTGCTCCTCGGCTTCCGTTGATAGGCGCCCTGAACCCAGCTGATCAACGAACGGCTCCGCTCGTGAAAACTCGCCGTCCTCAACCTGCGTTGCGACTGACAGCGCCACAACGTCATGCAATTCCGCAGTTGTACGCCCTTCGACTGGCTTTAATTCAGCCCGCGAATCCACGATTCGCTCGACGGCATCCGCGACATCTTTGTCACCGATAACGCGCTTGGCTACTTTGACGGACCGCTGCAAGTAGTTCTGAATAGTCGGAGACGGATAGAGTTCTACTACTGCTGTGAACTCAAGATCTTTGGCCAACTCCATATCTTTCAGGTCGACTTGGGGTTGTCCAACCGCGTCGAGCTTGTGCTCCTGAAACGCCGACCGCAATCCCTCGTTGATCAGCCTGTTGGTGATATCAAACTTGATCCGGTCACCGAGCAACCGCTCAACCATCTTGCGCGGAACCTTCCCCGGTCGGAATCCATCGATACGAGCGGTGCGTCCTACCGTCTTTACCGAATCTTCATACTCCTTTACGACGCGATCTTTACCGACCACTACCGTAATTTTTTTTGTAATTTCATCGATATCTTGAACTGATGATTGAAAATCCATCTTTCACTCCAGCGTGGGGCATACCACAAATGCGTATTACTCATCCGGCGAAGCGCTGCGTCGAAACGACGGGCACGGTAAGAGCACCGAATGAAACCAGCAGGATAGTCTTAAAACCGCTGAAATGCCACACCGCGCCCTCAAAAACGTGCTAACTATGCGGCCCGTGGTTCTACTTAGATTTACCATACCAGACCGGGTAGGGAGCGCCGCGTTGTTGGTCTGCGGCCTCGCCCACTGCCCATCTCATTCCTCACCCGAACTTGGCACTCAAAACAGCTACCTCTATCCTCCCCCCCGAGACACTCTGAATCGTAACAACGTGCCAAAAGGCAAAGTGAATTCGGTCATATGCGCAGCTCTGAGGTCGCAGCTACCTTTGTGAAGGTTATTGATTCCGGCGCGTCGATTATATATCCTCCCCGCCCATGCGCGCTCGTCCCCTCCCAAACGCAGGAGTCATCGACGAATCAACGCGCGGCCCTTATGCGGGGGTGGTGGAATTGGCAGACACGCCAGACTTAGGATCTGGTGCCGTAAGGTTTGGGGGTTCAAGTCCCCCCTCCCGCATTTCTCAACAGCACTTATCAAATGGTGCGGACGCGTACTGCGACGTCTCTTCTTCAAAGGCTATAAAAAGCCTGGGTCGATCATCACCCGTGCGATTCCCCTCCTCACGTACATATGCGGCCATCGCTCTTCCTCTTTGGCTTGCAGCTTGCTCCCCCTGGCATATCTCCCCCCCATTCCCTTACGTTGACCAGTGTCCGCCTACAGCGGAGGCTTTCGCCACACAATCGGTTCACGTGTATGAGCAATTTAAACGGAGCAATCGTTCCGGGTTTAGATCCTACGTGGAGAGGGTTCAGGAACTCGGCGCACAACGCCCAGGTGCGCCAACAAAACATCTGCCCACGATCACCTGGGAGGAAGGGGACCAATATCCAGTAATCAGGCTCTCTCACGGAAGCTCGTTCAGGCTAACTCCAGTCATGCGACGGGTAAAGCTCGACGTCATCGAGCGTATAGCAATCAATCCAAACTCAACAGCGATCGCACTCATAGCTCGCCGCTTGACCGATTCTACTCACCGCCTCCTTATTATCGACCCGAAAGCCACCTCAGCGGAGGAGATCGATATCGATGCATACGACGTATCGTGGGTGGACGACTCGACAGTTCTGATCTCCGCGCGAATTAGTCAAGAGCCCCGGGCTATCCTGTCGATGCGTCTTGGAGAGCCTCCCCAAGAGATAGTGCGCGCACAACAACGCGGTGAGCACCTTCTCCTGCGCCCCTCAGCTGCACAAGGCTATGGCCTTATAGAGCACGCTCACCCCCTCTGGTCTTCTTTTGATGTTATTACTGCATCAGCGCCATATCGACCTCGACAGATCAACACTCAGGATGCGCCGGGTAGTTCGTGTGCAGTCATGGGCGACTCGGCGTTTTGCTCATCATTCCTCTCTCATCCACGCGGTTCAATCACCCGAATAGATCTGAACACATTCACACCCCAGCAAACCGTCTATGTAGAGTCAGTTGGTGCCTCAATAGCTCATATAGCCCCGACGAACGAGGGGCTCGCCATCTTCACATCACACGGTACCTATTCAACTGTATCTGTCATATCAAGCACTGGCCAATTAATCAGACCTCCTAGGTTTGATGGTCCTACTGCGACACTTATGCCCGCGCCACGAACTCCTGAGTTGTCGGATCTTGCCGTGATCAAGCGATCATTCTTAAGGCCAACCACTCGGTTATCGATGACAGAAGTCAGCGGTGCGTCAGTGCCAGCTGCAGCAAAAGAATGCGACCGTTGCATCGAAAGCGCTCTCAATGCCACCAGTGCAGATGGCACTCTTGTGCCAATCTCGTTGGCGTTACCACCCGAACCAAAGGGACTTTTGCTCAAAGCTTATGGATCGTACGGAGTGAGTTCCAGCGCGGAACATTCACCAGAACTCATCTCTCTCTTGCAGCAAGGTATCGCTGTTGCAATCGCCCATGTTCGAGGGGGTGGCGAACGTGGTCCCCTGTGGCATAGCTCGGCACTCGGGCCCAACAAATTGAGATCCGTTGAGGATCTATCTGCCTGCGTTACGGAATTGCGACGAACGCTACGATTACCCCCGGAACGTATCATCTTATCCGGACGCAGTGCCGGTGCATGGCTTGCTGCTAAAACAGCTCTCTCGTACCCAGAAAAGCTAGGAGGCCTTATCCTTGAAGCACCTCTGCTCGACCTCGAGCACATTGTTCCAGATAAAGCTCTTCCGATATTTGATCGAGAGCAGTACGAATGGGGAGATTCACTCTCTGTGTTACGAGATCTCTCTCCAGCCCTAACCACTCACGAACTTCCTCTCGATGTCCTCGCTCTCGTCCCGATGCAGGACGAACTAGTGCCGCCACAGCGCACGCTACAATGGCTGCGTGATTTTCACTGCAGGCAGTCTCCGACTTCTCGAACGGTCGTATCGCTAGTGCCTGGGGTGGGCCATGCTGGCCCTACCACAAAAACCCTTCTAGACGAATGGAACGCTGTTCAAGAGGCTTTCATTCAGTATGTCGTAACAAATGGCCGGCAAAAATAAGTGCTCCTGGAGCTTCGTTCGACAGGCAGCAAAGATTCAGGTACACGGGCTGGGCTAGCCTCCAAACCTCCGATCCAGAAAGCTCGCAAGCCCTCCTACTCCCAGATCCGCCAGACGCACGACCCCTGCTTCGTCGATGAATACAGCATAGGGGAGCCGCTCTCCATGAAATGCCAGAAAGGCTTCATCCTGAACGTCATTACCTGAAAAAACGTGCGTCATCTGCTTGAGGTTTTGCAATCGTATACGATTCTGAAGCTCTTCATATGCATCATTGCTATCTACGCTTACCGCGTAAAACTCAAGCTTAGGGTTATCTTTGTATCTTCTCGCTAGAGCCGCGAACTCTTCGATTCCTGCCCGCGAATGAGGGCACCATGTAGCCCAAAATAAGAGAGCAACTTCCTTCCCGAGGAGACTGTTTAAAGCGATGTGTTCGCCGCTCAGCAGCATCAAACGGCTCTGCGGCGCTTCGTGACCCACGAGTGCCTTTGCTTGGTCCGATAGTGAGGCACAGCCTGAAACAAGCAGACAGAAAATCAAAACCGTCATTGCCGAGAGCGCGCAAAGCGCTCTGCTACGTCGCCCTGCGAAACCTGCTCTGTAAGCTAACGAATATTGTCTCTTCATAAGGACGATCCTATCCCGCCTCATCTACACCAGCTACGGTAACGAGTAACAAAACTGCAAGTACCTTACAAAATGAATACCCAGGTCAGGAACCCCTAATCCTTGGGATCTCACTTTCATAGCGAGCTTTAACGTCAGGATCTTCCTCTGTCAGGTATGCGTCGATGACCTGCTGCCATGTAGATGAAAGTGATACGTCTCGTACAAACGGGATGATTTTAAGCCTCACACTTTTATCGGGGTGTTTCAGCAGATCGACTAAGAGAGCAGGATTTATCGTATCTCCTACGTTCTCAAGAATCGCCACAACGAGACTTGGGCTCCCTTTCTGCAGGAGAAGCTTGCATAATTTGGAAGCCTGGGGCTTCCCTCTGATGGAGGAAAATGCCTGCCGCCGCTCCTCCTCACTGAGTACATCAACCAATCCAACTCCCGCGACAAAGCTGGCGTAGTAGACCCGCAGTGCATCCGCATTACTGCGTATGTATGCTATTGCTTCATCAACGGAGGGGTTGCCGGTCGATTTGCTCGCTAACGCGTCGAACGCTCTCTCAACTACCTCAGGCTGACTGCTTATTAAAAGAGCAGCCAGCAGCACCTGCACCGATGCAGGATCGTACCATTGACTAAATTTTTGAATATCTGCGGGGTCAGGACTATTCCGCAAACTCCTCAGAAGAGCCGCGATCGGCGCTACGTCAATATCATTGACGCGCTCTATGCTTTGCAAAAAGAATCTCCGGAGCCCCAGATTCAGTTGTGTGACTCGTTGCGACGCAAGAAAACTCCGCAATTGGTCCGCTCTCTGTAGGATTAGGGTCTCTAAAAGCCACCACACCTCGTCATCTGATATAGCTAAGGGGCCTGTTGAAACATCCTCCAGAAAAAACTCTCGGGAGCTTGGTATGCTAGCGATAAGCGCCCCTGTGCTTATCGGCTCAAGAGGTCCTCTCTCGACTCCGATCTGCTTCTTTGCTCCTCTAACAAGGAGCTCTCTAAATAATGTCGGCTCCGCCAAATCGAGTGACAACGCCGCACCGAGCATATACGCGAGATCTGGGTCAACGGACTCATACGCTGCAACAAGATCTCGGCGCTGCTCCCTGGTTGTCGTAGTATCAAGAACTTGGAACAATCTAGTTATATCGCCCGGACGGATGGTATTTGGAGTGCTAACAAGATATCCCAACACTTCGGCGGTATGGGTAAATCCTGCTCCCTTAGCGCGGCCAAGCTGACCTCTCAATTGAGCATCAAACTTTTGGGCACGCGATGCTGCGGCGTTCGCACTCGCTGCCACGATAGGGTCTCCACGCTTTTCTTCCGATGAGTCTTTCTGTTCACTCGGCTTGGCTGGTACGCCTACAGCGGCTGGCCTCCCAGCGTCTAATCGGTCTGTTTTATACTCCGAACCATCAAAGAGTGCTCGCAACCCACTTCGTAAGTTTGTTGGCCCAGATGGCTCACCTTCACCGAGCCTACCAAACTCTGCCGCAAGCTTTACACTTGCACTCTCCGACCCTGAGTAAGAACCGCCACCCAGGTAGGGGCCGGCAAACCATAAGCCAGCATTTATGATGACCAAAACGAGACTGATACTTCTAATGACAAAACTCGGAGATCCCACAAACCGTCGTAGCTGCGCTCGACGTTGAGCCAAAGCTCGCGGCAGCTTGAGCACGACATCTGCCTCTCCCCTCATATCATGGGAGCTTGCTCCCAATTCGATGCTGTCAGAGGGAAGCTCGCGCTGTCGCTCTGCCTGTACAGAGATCGCCGCTAGCAGCTCACCTGCCGTTTTAAATCTTGCCCCAGGCTTACTCGATATTACCCTCGGCAAGACAGCCTGCAACCAGAGCGGCGCTTTTGGATCTAACTCTCGTAGATACTCGGGGATGCGCTCAGGAGAGATGACACCCCCCGGGAATGAAACTCCGAAAAGTTTTAGTCCTATTACTGCAAGCGCATACACATCCGAAGCCTGTGTTAGATATGGCGCCTCAACTTCCTCAGGTGGAACGAAAGTAAGGTACTCTGCCGGGAGATCTTTCGTTTTTTTTTCTAATTCACCACCAGCGTAGCCTACGAAATGCACCACATCCTCTGAATCAATCATGAATGAATCTGTACAAAGATTGCCACAGACTATTCCTTGAATATGAAAAGCCTCTACCTTGAGAATTGAGAGAAGCAGTCGCCGAGCTTTCACAATCGGGTCTGGAGCATCATAATCTAGGCGCTTGACGGCTAGTACGGGCAAGGCGACGTAGCCAACTCCATCGATATCACATCCATATCGCGAGACTCGCTCGAGTCCGCCCTTCCGCAAGTATCTCGTATGCTCGTAAAAGCTAACCCGGTCTTGCTCGCTTAGTCGTTCGCGAGTAATCCACAGAGCGCAGTGTCGTTTATGTAGCTTATCGTACGCTCGGTAAGCGTCTGCGACTGAGTTCTCTCCAAATTTCCAGTCGAGCGAATACGAATCGTTGATATGCTCAAGATTTGTCGGCTCACACTTCTTAAAGAACTTCTCAAAGAACATGGTGTAGCAGCGCCTCTCTATCGCACTCTCCAGACTCCCACTTGCATGACAGGAAAGGCTGGGTCGACCTCATCAAGTGTTGTAACGAAAAGATTTAAACCCGCTACTCGAGCGAACGATATCACCTTTTCTTTCACATCTTTGCTACATAGCAGCGCAATCGGCACACTCCCAGCAGCGAGCGCTGGCCGCAAAAGTGCGTGAAGACCTTGAAACAATCCGTCGTATTTCTCTGGAGAGAGTGCGAGAGCCGTCGTCCAACGATCAGTCTCCACCTCTTCGAAGTCACGCTCCACTCGGGGTGAGAGAGTTATGACAGGCAAGACACTCATATTTCCCACAAAGCGCCGAACTATCTGCCGACGCCTACTTGCTCGTATGTAATGAACTGCTTCGGTGGCATCTACCGGCGTGTTAGAGTCTATGGTTATCCCTGACGCAGCGCAGAACGAAGCTAGCGACTCAATAATAGAGCGAAAATCGCGGATACTAACCCCCTGCCGCACAAGCTCTTGGAGTATCTCGGTGAGCTTTGGCACCGATACAAACTCGCGACCAAACCCATCTCCCATAAGGCCAGGATATTTTTTCTCGATCTGCCGTAAGAGGGAATGGACGTGTGTTACCGAGATAAACTCTTCAGGATGCCGCACACAAAACTGCCACATCTTCAAGGTTATGTAGTCGAAGAAATCGTAGTGAGCGATACCGCCCGCTGACAGCATCTTTCGAACGCCGGGTAAATTATCAGTCCAGAACACTCGGTGGCCGGTGATGGGATGCTCCTCTTCGCGTAGAACTCGCAGACCAAGAGCATCTGCCTGCGTAGCGGAAATTTCAACCAAGACCGCTTCTGGTGGGACATCTCCTGCAAACAGCTCTACTCCAAAGCAGCTTGCTTTATACGAACAGGCCCCCAAAAGGCCATCCAACTGCACCGAGAGAGATGGTAAAGAAACGCCAATATCGTCGAGCATCCTCTCGCGAAAACCCCTCCACTTGGCTGACATCCCTTGCACATCCTGTCGATAAAGCCGGTACAGCTCACGAGAATCAAGTGACAGCACGACTCGACCATCAACACCGTCTACTTCTGCACTGCCGAGCGAAGTATCGTGCTGTTCTGGCGAGAGGGCTCCATCGAATGCCGCTCTGGTAGCTCGGTGCCGTTGCGTCCACCACCCCAAACCTGCTGCTCCACAGCAAGCCCCGAGAAATGGTATTGTGGGTAGTCCGGGTACAAGAGCGAGACACAACAAAACAAAGGCAGTAGCGAATAAAGCGATCGGCTGGTCAAACAGCTGCGCTCGCAAGTCTGCGCTGAGGCTCGATCGCTCAGAGGATGAGACCCGAGTAACGATAATGCCGGCACAAATTGAGGTAAGCAGACTTGGGATCTGAGTGACTAAGCCATCTCCAACGGTAAGCACTGTGTAGGTCTGGATCGCGTCAACGAATCCCATACCTCCGAGCATTCCCATGTACATACCGCCGAAGATATTCGCCGCGATAATAAAGAGCCCCGCTATCGCATCGCCTTGAACAAATTTCATGGCTCCATCCATGGAACCATATAGTTGCGACTCTCGCCGTAGTTCGTCCCGCTTCAGCCGTGCCTCATTAGCTGATATGACACCAGCACGAGCATCGTTATCTATCATCATCTGCTTGCCTGGCAGCGCGTCGAGAGCAAAGCGCGCAGCTACCTCCGATACTCGGCCTGCTCCGCTGGAGATAACAATAAAGTTCACTGCGGTAACGATAGAGAAGATTATCAAACCAACTACTACTTCTCCTCGAATGAGAAATGTACCAAACGCCTCTATCACTCGTCCTGCCTCACCTTGCGACAAAATGAGTCGAGATGAAGCAACGTTTAAGCCCAGCCGAAATAGCGTGCTCAAAAGTAGGATTGTCGGAAATGTGTAAAGAGCTCCTGAGTTCGCCACATACAACCCAAGAATTAGAAGAAGAAGAGAAAAGGAAATGTTACAGACTAAAAGGCCATCTAAGACAGGCGTCGGCAGCGGAATAATAAGCATCGCCGCAATAGCGACGACTAGGAGCATCAGTATGAGATCTGAATATCGTACTGGCTGACTCATAATAAACACATATAGCGCAAGCTATCTCCTCCTACGAGATTTTCAAAACCTGTGACCCGATACCGATGAAGAGCAATATCATGTATGCGATAAAAACAAGTGCTACCGGCCCGGATGCTTTCAGCTCCAGTTGGCGAATACGCTCCTCAATCTTGGCCTCTCGCTGCGCTCCCACTGCATCGGCGAGATCCTGCAGCTGCTTTGATATTTCACCTCCAAACTTTGCAACCTGAGAGAGCGCTAGTAATACGTGCTTTAATTCGCTGTGTCCGGATGCTTTTCCAATCTCTTTTAGAGATTCTTCTAAACTTACTCCCGATTTTACATAGAACTCAGAGTACTTAAGCAGTTCGGTAACTGCATTATGGCTTTTTCTCTCATCTGCCATCTGAACAATTCGCGATAAACACGGGCCTATATCGAGGGAGCTACTTACTCCTATCGATACTTGCTCTATCACGAGAGGTAGGTAATAGGAGATATCCTCGTGCTGCGCTGTTATCCATTTGTTGATTATTTTTAGGGGGAGGTAGACTCCCATGATTATTCCAAGTAGCCCACCCAGCATAATCATGTCAGAGCTACCAACGAAGACTCCTAGAATCAACCCCGAAACTCCAAATACAATTGGGGCTAGCATCTGTTTTTGGCGAAAGTCTTTTCTCTCGAGCTCTGACAACCGTCCCGCCATAAAGAGTTTTTCGTCTATTGTCGGCTCTTTTTTTCTCTTTGTCTTTCGCTTCGCCGATTCTTCTATTTCATCGTCATATTCATCAACATCCTCCTCAACATCGTCGTCTTCCTCTTGCTCACTGTACATCAATTCTCGACCAGCTCGTCGTAGGTTTCCTCGCCCTGACGTTCTTGCGACTCCGCCAAGCGTGAACCAGGCAGCCCCGCCGAGGATGAAAAGTAAGCAAGCTATAAGAGCCACTACGGTCATATTCGTCACAACGCTATACCTTAAAATTTGTCATTTTGTTCATCCACAAAACCCCACCGATCATAATCCCCACAGCTGCCTGTGCGAATCCGTTCAAACTTGGGTTTTTCCACGTGCCCAGAATGATGTCCGGGGTAGTCATCAGCATGTACGCCTGCAAGCCCCCGACGAGGGCTAGAATTACCCATATCGATCCGCGGTGCA
>OMII01000087.1 GCA_900299055.1 Pseudomonadota bacterium
CTTCTAGACTCCGCTTCCTCACTGACGCAACAGGTCGGGTGCATGTGAAATGCTACTTTTCGCGACTTTGGTCGCCCGTGCGCACTCCGCTTAGACTCTAGAAAACCTAGCGGGGGACCCTCCCAACATATTTCCGCCCTAAACTGCGAAATATCGGCTCAACCATCGTCCGACCGCCACCTCGGCTCAACTACTTATAAAAAAGCGATCGATTTTCCTATTCATCGGCTCTTATTTCTTCCTCAAGCCAATGTCAAACCAAGCCGATTGCCCTTTAGGGACTACCAGCTACGTATGCCGAACCCTAACGCTAACAAACAAACTACTAGCGGCACAGTGGGAGCTGTCGCATCACCGAGCGCAGCACGCCCGTGGGAGGATAGTACGCAGAGTAATGAGGCGAGGTACAACAGCTACCTCGCTGTAGCAAGAGAGCATGTAGAGCGGATCAGTGAAGCGTTGAAGAGAGACAACCTCACGACCTCTGATAGGGAGGCGAGGATGTCTGATCCTGTTAATACGTTTTGGATAACTGAGCTTAGGCAGTTAGAGGCAGAGACGGCTGAGCAGTTTTGTTGTCGAATCGATGGTGGGCTTCAGAGGCAGCTTCTAGGAAAGAACTTTCTTGGCCCCGATGAGTGGAAGGCGCAGGGGATAGATGTAGGCGTTGTTCCTCCTATTCCTGCCTCACTAACGAAGGTGTTATTAAACGAAGAGTGTCCCCTTCACCCTGGGCAAAAGATTAAGGACACGCATGTCTTGATGCTTGTACCTAAGACAGTGAACGGGGAGCCGTACACACCCAAAAAGCTTGATGAGCTGTGCGCGGGGAGGAAGGGGAGTGGGGATAAGTTGATTTATGATGGAGCCGATTGGGCGAACAAATGGAAGGATCAGGAGTGGGCTACGATCCCTCAAGCCGCAAGTGAATGGGTCTTGATACCTAAAAGCGATCCTGACTCAAGCAAGGCTGCAGAAGATAAGCATTTTCGAAGCAAGACGATAGCGGCACAACAGTCGGTGCACGAAGATCACTATCGGGAGTATCGGGAGGTGAAAGCGCTTGAGGTTATGACCTTAGCGTTGCTCAATGATTTGGTAAACGGAGAGCCAAGAGTGCTTGACGGCTGGAACTATCTTCGGTGCGAGGAGCCGAATGCTTTTGGGGGGCGGGTCTGCGTTGGCCACTTTTATGCTAATGGCTTGCGGGTCAACGATGACCTCGCCGACCACGACCGTGTCGTCATCGGTCGTGCCCTTGCCCGGAAGTTGTAGCAATTGAGTAGCTATCGTCCCACGTTGGAGACCTTTGGCGAGCAGCAGGATTTCAAGGAGGCGAAGTATGAGGTGCAATTGCTACCCTCTTTGCCACCCCACCCTCGCTGCGCTCGGGAGCCACCGCAAGGGGCTGGTATGATCGTTGGGACTTGGGTTCTTGGTCCCCTCCGCAAGGAGGGGTTGTCCCCTTGGAAGCCGCAGCGGAGGCGTGGCTATTTGATCGAAATTTTGGGGGTATTGGAGGTGTGCGGGTTTCAGCACGTTGTAGGAACTCTACAGAGTTTGAGCCTCTTGGGATTTACTGGGTTGGTATCGGACTGCCACCTCGGTTCAACTATTTATAAAAAAGCGATCGATTTTCCTATTCATCATGAAAATAGGGCCACGGTGTACCCCGATGGTACGCGTATCGATACCTGAAAGCCCCTAACTCTCGCCCCGATTTAATTCAGCACATTCTCAACCGCGCACCCATCGCCGGCCGGCTTTCCAGCCAGGCGGTCCTTGATCCACGGCAGATAAAAAGGAATCGAAACGGTCGGTGTCGTGAAATGGTTCTGGTCGCCGGGCAGTTGCACACGGGCAACGTTTCCGCCGAGCGCGCAGATCTTCTTTCTGTAGTAGTCGCCCATGATTGGAGGCAAGGTGGTGTCCTTGTTACCGTAGAGAATGAGCACCGGCGCTATGGGCTTAGTAGCGTTGTCGACAGAGCCGGCGACGATTGCCCGTGCCCACGCCTGCGCGTTCTGCGGCTCAGGCCGTAACAAGCTTTTGTAGGACGAGCCATAGTTAAAATTGATCGTATCCGTGCTCACGTGGACGCACTTGTTGAGGTAGATCTCGTCGAGGACCTTTGCTCCCTCGTCCGTGAAGATGTCGCTCAATTTGAGCGTATCCGGGAATGCGGCCTGCGTACCCCACATATTCATGGACATGTGTGCGAAGGCAAAACTATCGACGGACCACTCGTTTGCAAAGTCGTTAATCATCTTCTCTGCGCTATCTTGATCAAGGCTATCCGGTTGATACATCGCGAGATCGGGCATCGCCATAGCCACGAATCCAACGATATCAAGACCATCAAAGGCTGTCCCCTTCTGCGCAATGTAGTCCGCTTGAGAAGATGCACCGACGGTTGAACCCGCGCCCTGCGACCACCCGATCATGACGGTCTTCTTACCAGCCCCCGTCTCTCTCATCGAACCCGCTGCGCGAGCTGCATTGATAGCGTCGCGACCGTTGGTCTTCGCAACCACATACTGGTGACGCCCGCCACCACCGAGCCCCTGATAGTCAGTGCCCACAACGACGTATCCATCCTTAATGAATTGCTCAAGGCTTGGCAGGCCGTAATCGGTCGAGGAATCGCCGTTTACAAGGAAGTATTGGTTAAGCGGTCGCGCAGGGCTTTCAACTTGGGACGGACCACAATTCTGCGCATTGCCCGTCGTTCCATGAGACCATGAGATGATCGGCCGGCTACCGGCTGATGCGTTGCCCTTGGGAGCAACAACGATCCCCGTTGAGATAGTTTTCTTGTCGTTCAGGTCAGACGAGATGTAGGCGATGCGCCACGCCTGCGCACCCTCGATCGGCGTTTCAATCTTTTCTTTTTTGATTACCTGGCCCAGCTTCCCCACAGGCTTCATCTTCATCACCGCCTGATAGAACGGAGCAACGGCAGGTTCAGCGAGTGCACTGCCCGTGCAAAGAACTAAACCTACAACTAGAGCGATAAACCAGCGGCACTTTCTAATCATTTGAAGCTTCCTTTCACATGAGAGTTTAATGTGAGGCCCATAAGATCTACCGTTAGAGCAGGGCACTCGCAAGGACACGTTTGGTAAACCCCTTTTGGTCCACCCGCTAGCACCTTCTATCCGGCTGAAATGTCTTTGGTACGGAGTCACTTAATAAAGCGCATCTACGAGATAGGTCGCCTGGAGTGCCCCAAATGCAAAGCTCAGATGTCGTAGACCTCGCCGGAGCCTTTGGCGTAGGCGGGAGGATATCGCCTTCATCCAGGATGCACATTCAATCAATGACATCATGAGGTCGCAAGGAATCGCTGAGTTTAGAGCACCTCCACCGATCCCGAAGTTCATCGATGCGTCCGAGGCCATCGATGAACTCCCTCCTTCGCGCCAAGGCGCTACGGCGGACAAGCCCCTCTTACGGCTCCTTTGACCAGGCTCCAGATGACTTCTAGACTCCGCTTCCTCTGCGACGGAACAGGAGCGGTATATCTGACATGCTACTTGTCGCGACTTAGCTCGCTCTTGCACACTCCGATTCGCTTCTGGAAAACCTAGCGTGGCGTCACTAACCACACATCTCCGCCCGACTTTGATCAATCGAGCCAGGAACATTATCGGCCCGCAACCGCACGTCAGCTACCGGCAAAAAAGCGATTGATTTCCCTATCCTTTGCGCGTTGGAGGGAAAAAGCGCAGGGTTCCCTGTTTCATTTCTGCGACCACTCAGCATTGCAGCGCACTAGGCAGCTATTCTTCTTGTCGGGGTTATATTTTGCTGGAGCCTTGGCTCCAGACTCGCAGCAGTCCCTGCACTTTTGGAGCTTGAGAAATTGGCGTAGTCTCTTCTGTTTCGATACCAACGGCTTACACGTAGCGGTGAAGTAGTAAGCTCCTGAATCGAGTATCGGCGGGCGCTTCTTGGGTGAAATAATCTCGTTGCAAAAACCGACGCATTCTTGCAACCACTTCTCTATGACCGGGTTTGTCTCGGGGAATCCCAAGCCGAAGTAGTACTGCACCTTCTTTAAGCAACAGTTGCGACAGTCGCTCGCCAGAGTGGGCCACTGGGCGAAGCGCCTGTCATCTTTGCCTATAAGAAGTGTTTGATCCACGCAGCGCCGCCGCTCGGTTGTCGGGCGCAGGGGGCTAGGGGAGACTTTTTCCGCTTTACAGGCGCAGCCTGGTGCTCTGCCCATCAGCGTACAGACCAAGTCTTGCGGAATTTTATTCGGATCGGGAATTGGATCCCCGACAAAGAAGCGGCCGAGTGTCGAGCCGCCCGTAATGTCGATGGCCTGCCACCCTGTTTTGAGCTTAATGAAATTTATGGCATGCCCTGCACCATCGTCGCAGAAAATGTGGACGCTGCGACACGTGAAGCCATACTTCATGCAGGCGATATGAAATGCCTCGGCATAGGTGCCGCAGTTTTTGAACGGTGTGTAAGGAATAAGGGGCGAATTGACAGGATTGAAGGATCCGTCGATACCCTCAAACATCTCCCACAAAGTGCACTGTTCAGCGTGCGGGTCCGAATCGTCGCTACCGTCATTGTTGCTACCCCTACATGCGGTGAGTTGTGCCTGATTGCAATCGGGCACCGCAGGTGAAGGCGTGCATCCGGAGGGCTCCGAGATGTTCTCGCACTCTGCACCTCCCGCTCGTGACGCATCGCAGATGACGCAAGGCACGTTCGCAGGCGCCGCGAAGGCAGCGTCGAGTGCGACAAAAGAGGTGAGTGATAGA
>OMII01000088.1 GCA_900299055.1 Pseudomonadota bacterium
CGCTTTCAGAGCCCAATGGTATACCGGGGGTTTGCAGTACGTGAGTTTGTTTGCAGTTTAGCCACATGAGGAGTGATATGCGTCCAGCACGAGTTGAAGTCACTGAGGTCGTCTCGTCCCGATATGACACCGTTGAGGGTGGGATTGTAGCCCGACCATCTGAGTGGGACCGGCGGCTGGAAGGCGTTGATGTGGTTAAAGTTAGCGGTGGCAATACGCTGAGACTTCGAAGCTCTGCGATGCAGTCGCCTCCTAAGCCCGGTTGGGTGCTAATGTTGACGGGTGGTAACGAGTCTGAGGGGTACGCCTGGACTCTCTATGGATTGTCAAGGACACATTAAGTCCCCTGGCTTTATTTCGCTATACGGCCAGGGCTAATCGGTGAGTTTGTTTTGGTCCGAGTTTCCGGGTAGTTGGATCTGCTTACCCAAGCTTTTATTAAAAATCTGAACACTTCACAGACGGTTGCAGCATCTCAAAAGAAGATGCCCAAAGGCCCCGAGGAATTCGTTTCGAGGCTTCGATGTGACTGGAGTATACTTGGACGAAAGGGGCAGTCGTCGGTTTTGTGAGGTTATGCATGGAAACACGTCAAGCTCAGCAGGGTGAACAGAAGGTAACAATAGAAACCACAATTGGTGACCTCATTGAGGCGATAACTGACGTAGCCCTCCAGGCAGGCCGCACAGAAGCTGAGGGATATCGCCTCGCGTCGTTTACTATCGAGAAGCTGCTCCGGGAAAAGCGACACAAAGACATTATGGAGGCATAGAGTCTCGGGTTAGCTAGAACTCTCTGATAGGGGCGGGCGGAAGCCACGCCCTTTTTTTTATCTATGAACTGACACCGATTGGGAAAGGGTCCGCTAATCGGGGCTCGGCCTCGGGTGGTCTAGCTTCTGCGGGGCTCACGAAGCCGCAAATTCGGCGATCTTGCGAATATTTCAGGGGCCATTTCTTGCCTCTCCTTTCCGGCTCTGGCAGGGTACTAAGAACCCGGGTGCATACAGACCTGAGGCGTGGGGCGATTTATGAGTACGAATGCAGACTCTCCGGTTATTGCGATTGTGGGAGCAACCGGTTTGGTTGGAAGTGAGATGTTGGTGGTGCTAGAGGAGCGCAAGGTTCCATGCGCGGAGCTTCGTCTGCTCGCCTCACAAGACTCAGCGGGGGAGGTCTACAAGTTTCACGAGCAGGAGATAGCGGTTCAAGAGCTCACTGAGGATTCGTTTGAAGGTGTCGATATCGCGCTTTTCGGCACATCTGCTGAGCTTTCGGCGAAATATGTTCCCATGGCGGTCAAGGCCGGTGCGACGGTAGTCGACAACTCTAGCCATTTCCGAATGGACCCGACAGTTCCGCTGGTTGTGCCGGAGGTCAATCCGGAAGCAATCACCTCTAAGACGAAAATTATTGCTAATCCGAACTGCTCGACTATTCAGCTGGTGCCCGTATTGAAAGCGATTCATGAAATCGGCGGCCTTGCTCATGTGGTGGTCTCAACGTATCAATCCGTCTCGGGCGCAGGTAAGCACGCCCTAGATGAACTATGGTCGCAGACGCTGGCGATATTCAACCAGCAAGATATGCCGCAGGAAGCATTTCAGCATCAGATAGCCTTCAATTGCATTCCTCAGATTGACGTACTCCTGGATAACGGGTTCACAAAGGAGGAGTACAAGATTATCAATGAGAGCAGAAAGATTCTTGGATTGAAGGATCTGCGGATAACAGCCACTGCTGTGCGCGTGCCTGTATTCTACAGCCACGCTGAGAGTGTTTTTGTAGAGACAGAACGCGAAGTATCTCCTGAAGCTTTGGCGAAGAGGCTTTCTTCGATTGGAGGGGTGGTTGCTCATGTCGCTTCCGACGACTATCCGATGCAGATTGATATCGCTGGGCAAGATGATATTCACGTCGGAAGAATCCGCCGTGACGAGAGTGTGCCATTTGGATTGTCGATGTGGATCGTGGCGGATAATGTTCGAAAGGGAGCGGCCTTAAACGCGGTTCAAATAGTCGAAAGTCTTACGCTGTGCCGAACGTAAAGCTGATCGTTGAGTATAATGGGCGCAGTTTTCACGGATGGCAAAAGCAGCCGCAATTGAGAACAGTGCAAAGTGAACTTGAGCGAGTCCTCAAGACTATCATCCGTAGTCCGATAGGCCCCCTTCATGCCGCTGGTAGGACTGATGCTGGTGTGCACGCGCGAGGGCAGGTAGTTACGTTTCGAGTTGATGAGGCGCCAGAGTTGTGGCGAATAGCACAGGGAGTAAGCCATCTGATGAAAGGCGAGTTGGCGGTTGTGTCGGCGGAGGTAGTGCCGGACGACTTTCATCCCGGGATCATGTCGACGCATAAACAGTACTCATATCGAATCCTAAACCGTCCTACACCGGCGGTACTGGAGGCGCATATGATGTGGCATATTCCGCACCAATTAAATCTGACTCTCATGCGAGAAGAGTTGAGGTGCCTCGTAGGTGAACACGACTTCTCGAGCTTTCGGGACTCAAGCTGTACAGCAAAATCGGCGGTGAAGACGATCTATAACGTGGAGTTAGAGCGTAGCGATGATGTTGTTACCTTTCGCGTAGTGGGCTCCGGATTTCTCAAGCAGATGGTGCGAAATATTGTAGGCACAATCTCGGATATCGGCCGTGGAAGGCTCCATGGTCGAACCATGAGGGAGGTTCTTGACGCACGAGACCGCAGGGTGGCCGGTGTTACGGCACCGGCGCATGGGCTTACTATGGACTGGGTGTCGTATGAACCACATGACTATGGAAGCCGCGACAGAGCATCCTAGAGATTTTTACTACGCTTCGCCCGTTCCAGAGACTGCAAAATAGATGGCAAAAAAGAAGCGCGAGCTAGCTTCGAGGAGAGCTAGAAGACCTTCGGTCCCTTGCAGTGCCCAGGCGAGAATGAGGGCTGCGAGGATAAAGTTCCAGGCAGCGATGTAGAGCAGCCCAACCGAATACCCGCCCCGAATAAGTGTAATATCGGTCTGCACCGGCGAGATGTCTCGTGTGTTAAGGAGTAGGTCCGCGCCATAGGCCAACCCTACGATCATGAGGGTTCCAATTTCAGTGTGCCTCAAGCAGGCGATGGCGATGAGAATCGATACGAAGGTGAAGACAGGAGTAATATAGGGCGCTAGCGCGATAAATGCGTTGTAATGCGCGGTTCGCTTTGTGTATGAGTAGCTTACGTGACCTGAGTGCTCGTTGATTTGCATCTCCTTGAATTTATTACCTACTAAATTTGAGATGAGTGAGTGTTTAAACTCGTGTAGTAGAACTGAGATGTGCCCCCGGATGCATACCTGTGCAAGGATCGCCCCTAGGAGACAAGAGGCGAGGAAGATAGCCGTCAGTGTTATGTTGGCGCCGCGCACTTGAGCTATCGCAAGTGTAAAAAAGATTAGTCCTGTTGGAAGCAGAGCAACC
>OMII01000089.1 GCA_900299055.1 Pseudomonadota bacterium
CATCAGGGAGGAGATCGCGCAAATCGATCAAATCGGTCGTTCCGCGGGCAGCGCGACATCGACAGCAATGCTGATTACGTGTACCGGCCGGAGCCACCTCCGCATTTCATTGATCGATCCGATTCGGACGGGCGTAGTGCCGGTCGTAATCGCTCCTCGCGACCACGTGGGCCGCGCCGACCAAACAGCCGAGGCTTTCAGCGTAGACCAGAGCGCGAATAGGCTATCGAACTCCGGTGAGGGGCGCTTCGACGAATTGGAGCACCCCTTGCCGGACCTGAGCGTACTATCCCTTTCGCTTCCCGTACGACAGCCCTTTCGCCGGGCTCTGCTCGACATCAAAGCGTCGCTTGTCATACCACTCCACCATTTGAATACTCGAATGGCGAGAGAACTCCTGCACTACTCGATGTGGCACACCATCCGAGAGAAGCTTTGTGATAGCTGTCGCACGAGCAGAATGTGGTGTCACATAAGCGCCAGCCCCTGCCGCTAGGCAGTAATGTTTAAAGAGTAGGTACAGCCCCGTGTCTGACATTGGACGGTTCGTAATGCTCTTTCCAGCGCGACCGCTAAAACCTACAAACAAGTAGTCTCCATCCGCGGCCTTCTGAGACCTTCTGTCTTTGATCAGATCCTCGAGCGCCTCTGCCGCCCAGTCTGGTATGGCCTGCTCAGCGTCTCGCTTTGCCTTTGTATGGCGCAGATAGAGATATGTCGTGCGCTGAGCAGTCTGCCTCACGTCTCCCAGGCGTAGGGTCACTACCTCGCTGCGTCTGAGTCCAGCGCCAAACAGAAGCGCTAAAATCGCCCGATCTCTGCGCCCCTTAGGAGTCTTAACGTCCGGAAGGGAGATAATCTCCATGACCAGCTCGAAATCGATCATCTGCGTGGGACGCTTGCGGCCAGCGTCTTTGGGGGGCGGGGGAACTTTGTCAGCCTCAAATGGATTCTCTGATATTCCACAACTGCTCGCTATAAGCATCCGGTATATACGACGCAAAGCAGCAAACTTCTTGTGAATCGTTGCGTTTGATTGAGTAGCTTCGAGGCCATCTTTCTTCTTCGCCCGCCCCTTGGTGTCGTCGACTACCAACTCCCGCGCTTCCGAACGTGCATTGCCCGAGGACTGGAAGCGGGGACGTTCTCCAGGTCTAGATTCGAGAAACTTTCGAAATGCAATCGCGTGCAGGTCTGTGGCTGCTATCATCTTAGTTGCGCCGATCTGTGTGCCCGCCTCGGCGCCCAGGAAGCGACACCACTCATGCAAGATCCCCGAATACGTAATTCGAGTCGCTGGGGACTTCAGCGACAGAAACGCGGATACGCGGAGCCACACCCGGTGCGATTCCGGAGAAGTTTGTATGCTGAGCGCGTTGGACATACGGGTAGTATAATTCCAGGGGCAATTTAGGGGTATACCCGTTGTTGATGTGTCGTTTCACTCTGACGCCTGCGCTGGGATAAAGACTTCGCCTAGACCACTCCTGAGTGTTTTCGAAGGCATACAGGTAACGCGCATGGACGATTGAGGTAGTGTGCGGTCTCCGGCTTGAGCTATCCGATAAAGCCCCAAACGTGCTCAGGGTTTGTAACCCTGACGAGAAGCTGCTCCTGGTTAGCGTGAACAACACAGCACACTTTTAAAACTGGATCGAGCCTCTGAACTTGGGCACGAGCCGACAAGCACTAGCATATTCATAAATCGTAGGGGGACAAAGGAGAGGCCTGCCTCGGTTCGAAAGGTGAGAAAGTGTATCTTCCCGAAAACGGAATGTCGTGGATGACGTCTGTAGTGGTACTCGGCGAGAGACACAGACAGTTGCCAGAAAGGGAAGCGTCGCATTAGGAATACGCTCTTTTATGACGCTTGCTATCGCCCGGGAAAAACCCTACGGTTCTATTGAACCTTCGAACGAAGAGCACGCGCGTATGGTAACACCAACCCTTGGCGACTATTTTCTGATACGGCTGTTTTGCGCGCCAATTCAGATTTTCATGTACTCCGTCGTGGCTATACCACTCCGACACGGATACAACATTCGCGTGTCGGGCCTTAAAGTTGCCGCTTGTAGAGTTCTGGTGGGTCTTGGTGTTGAGGGATTTCTGGGCTCACTTGCTCAATCCGTAGGCCTCAACAACCCACTTCTCTTTACGAAGCTTTTGATACTGGTTGCAATTGCACAATTCACGGTAGGCAGCCTCGCAGAGTGGGCTATCACGCTCATCATTTATTATGAGCGTCCAAAGGTTCAATGGGGGAGGTGCTTAAAATACTCTTGTGCTCTTTGGCTCTATTCCCTTCTGGTCACTCTGCTCGTAGCCTTTCTTGTGCCTTTGTTGAAGACGCTAGAGGGTGGTCTACGTTAGCCACTTCGTATCTCTACCGTGCGCCGCCCCCGATCGCTTCAGATGGCAGGGCGTTGCACGTTCTTGATGCCTCTAGGTCTATTATTCGAATGCCGTCGGGGTAGTCTCGTAGCAATGACGTGTACAGCGAGACAGTCTGTGCATTAGAGTCAACATCATCGACCCACGTTGAGTGATAGGCCCGAAGCATCGCCACCAGTGTTTCCGCTGAGAGGGTTTTTGGGAAAGTTGGATCAAGGCGCCGAATGGCGAGCTTGAGGTGATATACTGGTTCTAGGTCGTCGGAGATAGCCGGCATTACGTAGGGCGCGTCGATCCCTTCGTAGCCTTGCTTCTTCCAGAATTGTCGCCTCTGACTTGCTGATATACCAGCAGACTCATCGAGAGCAAGAAGCTCTGGGCTCATGACATCTGGGTCGTTCTGCTCCGAAATAGCTATCCTCGCACCCCACGAGCGCATGAGCTCTTCTGTGTGAGCAACGAGGGCACTCCCGATACCACGCTTGCGCTCCGTTCGATCCACGTACATATATTCGCCAATTACGAACTTTCCTACTTCGGGAGTTCCAGCATCCAGCACAGATAGCTGTCGTGCGCCGAGGATTCTGCCGTTCTCCAGCAAGACTACCAGATCAAAGTGATGCGAGTCGCTCTGAAGCGCCCCTTTGATCGCGTCCGCACTACACAGCTCGTTTGGATCCGGAAAGCTGGCTTGATATAGCCGGAAGCAATCCTCAAAGATAACTTCGGCGCGAAGCGGCTCGCTTCGCACAAGGTCACGGAGGCTCACGACCGACACGTCTCTGCGCAGATCTAGTGAGATGATCTCTCCGATTTTAGGGCTTACGAACGAGCCAAACTGCGTTGCCGGTGAAGGTAGAGAGATTGCAGGCGTTGGGGCTTGGAAACAACTAGACGTGGGGGATGGCTCGTGTGCTACGGGCGTTTTGGTGGCAGAAGCCGGACGGAGATCTCGCATTAAAAATCACTTTTCTGCCCTCCGCACCTCTCATCGTCATGATATCAGTTGGCCGCCTGCTATTCAAATCGCCAGTTTTTGCCAAAAATAGGGTATTTCAGGTACCGTCTCTCTACGCACTTCACGTACTTTATCGGGTCAGCGCTGTATGGAGATGAATACAAAAGAGGTCTTTGCAACGAGAGATGGCGAGCGTAACCTGCCAGCTTCAGGACCACACTATCTCTCTAACAGCCTCCTTGAAGAGCCTCGCTTCGCATCGCTTCTTTCCGGTAGGCGCGTGCTGATTACTGGGAGTGCTCGCGCCGGATATGACACAGACAGCTATGGAGTGGCCTTCGAGGGCATCGGTGACCGAATTGCTCTCGCTGTGGCAACTTGCGGGGCAACTCAGCTCACCTTGCACTCCTTTGAGGATTCTGCCGATCCGTCTCGACTCAAGTTTCTTAGAGATCAGAGTCGGGGAGACGTCCACTATCAGTCTGCCGATCTTGCGGCTGGCTCCCCTGATACAGCGCACAAGCTGGTCGACGCCGCCTGGGAGAGTATGGGTGGCATCGACTTACTCGTGCTGGCCGCGGGGACGTACCGTGAGCCGTCACTACTCTCGATTTCATCACGAGACTTTGACAATATCGTAAACCTTAACGTGAAGAGTGCTTTTTTTGCTGCTCAGCGCTTCTCCCAGCGAGTCGCAGAAAACAAGATCAACGAACGCTTCTCCATCCGCTCACCGATGATAATCGTTGTTACGTCCATCAACGCCATAATGGCTGAAAGTCAGCACGCGCTCTATGACGGCTCTAAGGCGTTTCTTGAGGGTACGCTACGTTCATGGGCGATCGACTTAAAACCTCTCGGACTCTCCGTGTTTGGTGTGGCGCCAGGTTTGCACGATACCCCTTTGACACACCACGCGCTCCATGAAGACCCAGCAGTTCATGCGGCTCAGGACGCTGCCATCTGTTCAGGAATCGGTAGCGGTGATGATGTTGCTAATACCGTAGTAGGTCTTGCTTCTGGTCTGTTCTCGTACTGTTCGGGAACAGTCATACGAGCAGATGGCGGTATGAGTTCAGCTCAAGTTGACGCACAACGAGTGGTTCGGGCTACGCAGACCCCTCGGCTATCGTTTTAACGCGCGGCTCTAATACGCGAGGAGGCTAGAGATGGTATCCTCAAGCCGGCCTCGGGGCAGGAAGAGACCCTCAAGTTGCCCAGCAAAGGGCACCGGGGTGTCGAGACTCGCTACTCGACAAACGGGTGCGTCAAGATACTCAAAGAGGTGCTCGGCAATGTAAGCAGCAATCTCTCCTCCGATTCCCCCAAAGAGCGTATCCTCATGAAGGATCACTACTCGTCCTGTTTGCCGCACCCATCTATCAATTGACGCATAATCTAGCGGAACAAGTGTGCGAAGGTCGAGGATAGCCATAGACCATTCAGGGTGCTCGTCTGCGACCTTTTTCGCCCAATGAACTCCAGCTCCATAGGTTATAACAACTAATCGCTCTCCCTCCTGGTGCACGCGCGCCTCTCCGAATGGGACGTACGATTCTCCCACGGGGACCTCTCCAGAGATGCTTCGATAAAGCTGCTTGTGCTCAAAAAACATCACTGGGTTCGGATCTTCAAGTGCTGTGAGCCTGTCTCTTATACACATCTGACGCTGC
>OMII01000090.1 GCA_900299055.1 Pseudomonadota bacterium
AAGGTATTGATGTGCTCACCGGCGGCGGGCCTGGCCTGATGGAAGCTGCCAACAAAGGGGCACGCCTCGGTCGAGAAGAAAAGCAGACTCGAAGTCTGTCGTATGGATTGTCAATTCAGTTGGAGTTTGAGCCAGAGCCGAATCGGCACATCGATATCAAGCGACACCATCATAAGTTCTCCTCGCGCCTCGACGATTTTATACGGTTATCTCACTCGGTAGTATGCACGCCGGGAGGAATCGGAACGCTACTCGAGTTCTTTTTTGTGTGGCAGTTGATTCAGGTGAAGCACGCCACGCCGCGACCGATTGTGTTGCTGGAGAAGGAGTTCTGGGAGGGAGTTCTGGACTGGATGCGAGATGTGCCACTTGCTCGCGGGCTCGTGGGAGAGAAAGATTTTAGTAATATTCACATCGTGGATACGCCAGAGGAGGTCTTTGAGATCATCTCCACCCATCACCGCGAGTTTAGGGCACGCGCTGGGGCAGTTGAAGAATCTGCATAGCCTTCAGAGGCCAGGGTGGTGAGGTTATAGCGTTTCCACAAGACAACGCTGCGGTAGAGTTCACAGGGAGTGCGGCTATAAACTCGCCGATGATGACTACGTGCCGCTGGTGGCTTTTTCAACGAGGGAGTCGGGCACTATTCGCAGTAGGTCCACAATGGCTGCGTTCTCGGTTTCAAAAATAGACAAAGTGGGCGCTTTCTCGAGTCAGCTGAATTGTGGTGATTAGCCGATGATGGCTCTGCCGGAATGGACCAGAGAAGATGCAAAATGCCTGTCTCTGGCCTCGCGGTCCGTATACGAGTCGCCTGCTTGCAGAGGGTGGCAGGTACACTCTCGTACGAGCCGCACGAAGGCCTTGTCCGACGTGGCGTTTGAGCACGAAGGTGGATGCAGGTGGTGCAGGCGCTCTTTGCTCTTTCAGAGACGCTCGGTGTCTCTGCTCAGTCGTTCGGCTTCGAACGAGCCGATACCCTGCTGGATGTCCCCGTATGGCGCCCATATCGACTTTTCACAGGGTGATTGTTCAAGATATTATTTGGGGATGCGGCTTTATTCCTTGCTGACCCTTTGGGTCTTTATCGCAGTGCTGGCGAGTCCTATATCCTCACGAGCTGATGACCGTATTGCTATAGGCGTTTCGACCATTCTTACTGGAGACGGATCGACCTACGGCGAAGATATTAAAAATGTACTTCTCTTCGCTAACGATAAGATAGGACACGGCCGGTTCCGCCTTGTCATCGAAGACGATAAATGTAATCCAAAAGACGCTGTCAGCGTGGCGAAAAAGCTCACATCATCCGACAGGGTGCAAGGAGTAGTAGGCTATGGGTGTAGCGGAGCTCTTCTTGGAGCGGCACCTGTGCTCGATCGATTAGGCATCCCAACGATCGGAACAGTTGTTTCCTCAGCGAAGATATCACAAGCCGGACCTTACGTCTTTCGAACACATCCAAGTGATGAAGTCGGGGTGCAGGTTCTAATGTCGCGTTTGCAAAAGGAACACCGAACGTTTGGTGTTTTGAGTGCTCAAACTGATTTCTGTCAGGGTATTCTTGAGGGCTTGCAAAAACTTCCGCGTAGCAATGACCTCGTTATCTATGCCGAAGACGCTTTGCCGTCAGATCCCGACTTCAAGCCAGCGCTCCTGCGACTACGCTCGAAGAAGATCGATGGACTGTTCTTAAACGCGCAGGATGAAGGTGGTGCGTATCGAATGCTGAAGCAGGCAAGAGAGATCGGCCTCAACGTTCCGTTTTACACGTTCTATCTTGGAGCGAGTGCCGCGTTTTTCTCGCTGGCGGGTGGGGACGCTGAGGGAGTTGTCACGGTCGACACTCCATCGCTTGAGGAGATCTCAACTCCTGACGGTAAGAGGCTCTTTGAGGAGTTCATCGAGCGGTACGGACCTATGAAGTCGTGGAACTACTCCTTCGCAACAACTTTTGAGGGGTTCCGAGCCTTGTCACAGGCGCTCTTATATACTGGTGATCCAATAGAGTACCTACGAAAAACCGAATTCAATGGCATTTTTGGGCCGTATTCATTCGACGAGCACGGTGATATTCGAGGCATTAGTCAGGTGCTAAAGATCAATCAGGGTGGGCGCGCTGTAACAGTGCATTAGGTGATGTGTCTGTAGCGTTACCGGATTGATTTGCCAGCGCGATTGTTGAGCAAATGTTTAGAAAAAATCGTTGTGACAGGGACTGTAAGACACAAGTCATCGACGCTCAAATATATGCTGTAGAAAAGTAGATGCCGTGTGGTGCAAGTATATGCGAGGGGCCGCGCACCGGGCTCACATCACGAAGCTAGCGAAGGTTAGCTTCTCATTCAGTGCCGTTGCACCTCCTTTGATCAAAGAACGGCAGTTCGATCTGCAGCCGTCCATGTTTTGACAAAATCGGTAACGATGAGAGGGTCTCACTGAACCGCCCAGTCTCAGGCAGAACATCACCCAAAGTTCCGGCGTTGAGGCCAAAAAGCTTTAACGCTGCGGCGTGGTCATGGGATGGTGCCTGTGTAAATGCCGCTATCTTGCTATTAGACATAGCCAAGAATTGTGCGTAGTAAAGTTTTGGGGTTACCACCCTGGGATCTCGATACGGCTTTGGAACGTAGTCCGCCCTTTTTATCCCTCCTGAATCGGCGTAGTAAGGTGAGAAAGCTTCAACGAAACGGGCCATCGATTGCTGTGAACACGGAGTATTGGGATCTTGATCTACTCCGAGCGAACATAAAAAGACTCCCAGTACTCGCGACTTTCCCGGCAAAGGCAGCGTAACTCTGTACGTGCCAACATTTTTGTCGTCAGTTTTTTCCGCAAGGGGCTCTCCTTGCCACTCTATGGGCGACGTCTCTCCGATAGCCTCAACGGTTAATTTGAGCGCGAGATCACCTCGAGCGTTCTGGAGATCATTAAGAATCAGATCGTAGTCTCCAAACATACAGCGAGATACAGGAACCAAGTCAAAAAGAAAAACTTGCTCACGTTCTCCTGCTTTGAGCACTGTCATCTCGGCAAGGCCTTCAGCGTAGCTTTTCCTTGCTATGACAAACGCTACAAGGGTAGCACACCCCAATTGCGCGATCATCCTCCGTAATTTCATCGTTTATTCCTCCGTGCCCTGGGGAAATTAACCTACTTCTTTCGTTTTGCTGAGATCTCATGCTGTACAATCAGATCTCCCACCACTAACCCGTCAGCCACCATGAGTCCGTCGCTCGGCAATCCGTGCCGTTCTAAAATAAAATTGATCACAGAGAGTCCTGCCGTAGGTCTCTCCCGTGATACCTTACGGACCTTGACTTTCTCCCCGGCCGAATCCTGTAGGATGTCTCCTGAGCGGATCTCTTGCGCCTGTCGCCATCCACGCGCCATGAACATCGGATGCTCGGTGGAAGCTCTAAGTGTCGCCCCATCGGTCTTCAGTACAACAAGCGCTTTCCTCTCGGGGCCCTCAGAGATATTCAGAATTTTCACCGCCTTCTTGGTCACGGGATTCCAAACTGTCTCGCCTGCGGAGAACTCCTCAATCTTCTTATAGGTCACTCCATCACCGGTGAGAATGTTCACTCCATGAGGGAAGCAGCCGTACTGCCATCGGACGAGGCCGCAAAGAAAGCAGGATTGCGCAGCGTTGCCCGAGAATTGGCGATCAAACAAACCACTGTCAATTGTCCACTGCCTCTGATTTATATAATCATTGATGAGGGCGTCGGAGCGAACCCAGGTAAAGTTTGTGACTAAGTTAACTCCTGTGGTGCCGAGTGTCTGTGAATTAGGATTCTTGGCACACACCCAGGAAGAGTCGTTATCATTGAGGTACCAGCGCTTTCGAGCTGTATCGTACTCCATCTTAGCGCCATTAAACTGGTACGTGATGCCGTCGTGCACTTGATTGGCTAATGACACCTGGCTAACCGTTCGCCCGTCACAAAAACTGGCGGGGGGCGGTGGAACGGGCGTTGCCGTAGGCGGCACCGTCGCTGTCGGTGGAACAGATGTAACGCTATCATTTTGCCCATTTTCGGATTGCCGCTGGGCCCAGGCACGAGTTGCAGTAGCAGATAGCGATCCACCACTAGAGATGAATATCAACGCTACAAGCAGTCGCTTGCTATGAATATGGCGTTGCCCCTTCATCGAATCTTCCTTCACGTGATCTCTCGGATTGGTAATCGACTCCTCGCGAGACTTTCTTGAGTAATGCTTTATTTGCGCCGTGATTACAAGAGTTTGGAAGTTCGTTGTGGGGTTGCCGAATTGCTTTGCTAGCGCTACTTCTGCCCAATTTCTCTGCGATAATCAGGAAGACTAGGTAGGTGAAACGCACGTCTCTCTTCGTGAGCTCAGTAAGTAAGGAGTGCTCCTCAGCCTCAGCCTCTGCATCTCGGTACGCTCTGCGATTGTACGAAGCTTAGAGCTTTGAGCTCAGAAATAGCCACTGACTATGTTGTGGTCAGCGGTGCCAGGGAAGGGAGCTGCGTCTGTGTTGAGGACCCCTTGCCATCGTGTGGTTCATTAGCGTAAGCGCGTGAAGCCAATGTCTGTTACGGCTGTTCTATCTCAGCCTCGGCTTGCCGCCTCTCGGCGGCTGCACGGATCGCTTCTAAGAAGCGGTTGCGAATTTCCTCTCTACGAGCCTCTTCTTCTGAGGCATTCGCGGGTATGCTCTCAGATTCAACGGGTTCTTCAGATTCGTTGTAAACCTCCTCGACAGGTGCTGGAGCGCCCGGAGATTTGCTGCTCGCGGACTCTAACAATGAGAAGAGATTGCCAGATTTATCTGCCTGGGCTTGGTTCGCTTGAGTCTTGTCATCTGCGGCGCTTTTAAAGTTGGCAACACCGCGCGCCGTATCAAGAAGGGATGTCTTGATAATACTTGGATAGTGGTCGAGCACAAAATCTTCGCTGGACTTCTTCGATGTCTCCTGCTGGCGAGATAGCGTTGTGTCCGCGACGACTACGTCTGTTGAGCCTTCATCCTTTATCGAGTGCGCTGGTGCATCGCCCGAAGCTGGGCGCTCTGTTGTTGGCTGGACTTTGTGCTCAGATACTGTGGCTGCCTTAATGGCTGAGCCGCTCTCGTGTGCGTGAGGTGTTGGGCGCCGTGAATTCGAGAAAAAGCCTATGCCTACCCATACGCTTAGAGCAACACCCAGTGATACTGCTGATACTTTCGCTATCGCTTGCCCCCGGCGAGGACGCGTAGGATCCAATAGCGTATCTGTTGAAGCAGGTGTTCCGCTCATTGCTGCAGTCGCGAGAGCTACTTTCTCCGGAGCTCGGCTAGCTTGCTGGTGTTCTTGGCGTACCTTGTCTCTGATTTCGTTGATGAGTGCGTTGTTATGTGATCCCGCTGCTCCAAAGCCGATCGTTCTCTGAGAAGTTTGACCAACTTCAATTCGCTCGACTGATTGATTGTCGATCCAGCTCTCAGGCCGATAGGAGAGTGCTGGGATTACGATCAGAGCTTTGCGTGATCGCGCAAATGTTGCTAGCAAATCCGCTGCGCGTTCACGCCACTGACCGGAGATGTTTTCGAAGGGGTCGTTCAGAACTAGAACCCGCTCGGGATCGGTTGTGGCGGCGATCAATCGTAGCCTGGCTTCTTGATCAGCACTTAAGTCAGAGCATTTTTTTTCCGCTACGTTCTCAAGGCCGATTTGTAAGAGAAGAGCGTCCGCGGCCGAGTCGTTGATGTCATGCTTTGCGAGAAAGTCGCGCACAAGTAGTCCGGTTGTAGGTGAAGGCTCTCCAAAGCCGATAACGATATGTTCTTCTGCGCGGTATTCGTTGCCGGCGCAGGTGACCACGAGATTCTCTTTTCCTGGCGAACCCCCAAGGGCTCTCTGGTAGGGGCGCAGGTCGCTCGGCACTGACGCTCGAAGCACCGAGATCTTCCCGGCGAGGCAGTTTACCACGTTTAAAAGTTCCCCTGAGTTGGATAGAAGCTTGAGTTGTAACTTGTTCGGCATTGCCAGTCTCGCTGCTTGGTCGCCTATGAGTATCGGTCTAATACGAGGAATACATAAGGATTAAGGGTTGAACGTCGAGAGGAAAAGGGACGCACGTTTGCAAAACGTTATATTACGATGAGGGTCGTCTAACTTACTGAATCGAAATGATTATTAGATGGGCCGCGGTCGATCGACCTTTGCAAACGCGGTATCCTCTGCGATCTCTTCCTGCAGCGACCCCGAAACGAGGAGGCGATCAAAAACTTTTCCCTTCTCAAAAGGCCGGGTTCGCTCTGAGCGTAGCCCCTTTCGGAGTCGCGCTGTTCCATAAAACGAATCTCCACAGACGAGCGCTTCAGTACCTAGCCGAGTTTTGCAGGGCGGCGTAAGAATCCGCACTCCTGACGGTACAGAGCCGCCTTGCTGGAAAATAAATGCGGCGTACTTGATCCTGTGCTTGTTAAAGGAGAGTAGATGATCGAGCTGTGCGTTGAGCGGTGGTTGCTGCCACTCGAGTGTGTCGTGACACCAGTCAGTGGCTGACGCGGAGAGCATTGGACACTCGCTTGAGCGAGTGCACGGGAAGATTGGCGCAAGGTCTGAGCGGGAGGCTACGACTCGATCGCGCATCTCCATTAAGCGACGAGTGTGGAGTTGCTGTCCCGGCTCAAGTAGTAGCAGATATCCACCGCGAGACACGGATTGAGTGAGAGCACTGAGTGTCGCCACTGACTGCTCATGGCTCAGCTCAGCGAGAACGTTTGCCGCAACTACTAGATCGTACGTCTCGAGACGCGGCTCTACAGAGTTTCGCATCCTAACGCCGAGTAGGTTGTTATTAATATCCCACGCCTCGATAAGGCTTAAGGCGAGCTCGCTCATGTGCGGCGAGCTTTCAACGCAGGTTATGCGCACTCGTTGCTGAAGAGAGCTGAGAATCGCCAGTGCCGCCGTGCCGGGACCGCACCCCACATCTAACATCGAGATCTCCGAGCGTTCAAATTGTAGCAACGGGGAGAGATGCAGAAGTTTAGCGGCGTTTATCGGGGTATAGTAGAGGGCATACGCTTGAGCTGCCCGTGCACTGTGTATTGGTGAGTGCAGCCTCGTGCCGGTCTCGTGCGTTACGTAGGCTTCAGAGACCCGGCGGAGTTCGGTAACATACGGCTGGAGCTCACGATGGGCGACGTCGCCCAGCTTATACTGGGCGAAAGCCGCCTCTGAGAGGATATTTTTCGCGATATAGCTCTCTAGTGTGGCGACGTGGCTCATGGGCATCAGTTTTAAGCGTATAGGACGCAAGTCTAACGAAGCTTACGGAGCTTTACTAGGGTGTGCTAGGACTTGCATAAGTGCCCTTTATGGGCGACGTTAGCGGTACGTTTTGATCTGACGAGCGCGACGCCATGAACCCCCCAATTATACATCGTGAGGACGCCGTAAAGGTGCGGCAAGCATACGCCACCGCTGGCAAGCGAGTCGGGTTTACGTCGGGGGTATTTGATATCGTGCACCCAGGCCATGTGGAGTATCTGCGTGCTGCGCGCGAGCTTGTTGATGTTTTGTTTGTTGGTGTTAATTCCGATCTATCCGTCCGAGCTAATAAAGGACCGACAAGGCCCATAAACTCCGAACGTGATAGAGCGGAGGTCCTGTTGGGGCTCTCCTCGGTCGACCATGTTTTTATCTTCGACGAGCGCAACAACAACACTAATATCGAGCTTCTGCGCCCGGATGTGTATATCAAAGCAGGGGATTACTCAGAGGAGCGTCTCAGCTCTAAGAAGATAGTGGAGTCTTACGGCGGTTCGGTCGCATTGGTGCCGTTTCGTGAAGGCAGCTCAACGACTGGAGTCGTTGCAAAGATAAAAGCAGCTCTTGTGACACAAGAAGGACATGAAGTTTCCTATGACTTTCGCCCCGCGGTGTTCCTCGACCGTGATGGCACCATCAACGAGCATATCGAATATTTAAGCGAGCCCGCGAGGTTTATTCCAATTCCCGGCGCTTACGCGGCAATCAAGCGTCTTCAAGATCTTGGATATCGGATAGTGGTAGTGACTAATCAGCCCGGAATAGGTCTTGGCTACTTTCGCAGAGAAGATCTATTTGCCGTAAATCGTGAGATGATGAGACAAGGCACAGAGTACGGCTGTGCTTTTGATAAGATTTACTACTGCCCGCACTCAAAAGCAGACGCCTGTGCGTGTCGTAAACCAGGGACGTATTTTATCAAGCTGGCAGAGCGAGAATTAAATATAGACCTCGCCAATAGCGTTATCATCGGTGACATGACATCCGATGTAGAATGTGGGGTCCAGTCTGGCTTGCGTACTGTGTTGGTGAGAACTGGGCGCGGCGGTGATGATAAGATGTTCAAGGTCGCACCGACGCATATAGCCGCTGACCTTGCTGGTGCCGCTGAGTGGATAGCAGCCCAACCAAAAGTTGCCGCGCGCGAGGGTGGGGCTTCCGTTGTAAAATCGACTGCTCACGATGCACACTTTCTTGCGGCAGCGACCTCTCTCGCTGACAACCTGGGCCGGGAGTACGCGACGATATTTGGCTCTGTCCTGGGGGGTGCCACTCTGATTGAACAACGTACCAGCACAGATGGCTCACCGTCGATAGTGGCGGATTCGTTGGATCTGATACGCAAAGCGTCACATCGTGGATTAGCCCTATCGAAGAAGCTTGAGGCGCTGGCGAGAGCGGAGGAGCGGCCCAGCGCGACGAGATCGCTGGAGTCTTGTGTGAAGGCCGTCATAGAGCTTGTATCAAGTCATCACGGCGATGAGTGTCAGATAGAACTGATATGTCCAGAGGATGTAGAGGTTGAGGTAGCTGATTTTACCGTCGTGCAGATGTTGCTTGAGCTGTGCGAGAACGCCTTGGAAGCTATGAGAGCCCTACCGGAGCGCTTTATCGTGTTTCACGTCGAGAGGCTAGAACTTGACAGCGAAGCGTCTGCTCTTGAATTGAAGCCGGGGTCTTATGCCCGCGTCAGTATTGTCGACCACGGCGATGGGCTTGAAGAGCCTCGGGAGCGGGACGGCCTTGTATCCCTCTCGGCGGCCCGCGTAAAAGAGTATGGGCGAGGCCTGGGTCTGAGTATGTTGATGGCCAAGTCTGTCATGAAGCAACATGGCGGAACCGTGGCTGTGGCGTCTCGCCTGCAGGCGGGGACTAATATATCTCTCTACTTCCCAGTGTCTCATAAATCCTAGTGGTCGAATTCGGGGGTAATCCCAGGGTGGGGTGGAGGTTATCCGGCAGTGGCTTTGACCCCAGAGCTGCTTTGGTCTCCGCCCTGCGACTTGCGTGCTTAGCTTCGTAGGTTTTAGCCGCCCAGTGCGCTACAATAGGTGCTAGTCGCCGATTGAGAGGATTGTTGTATGACCGCGTTTCCTGATGTTTCGATTGCGTTACCGGAGTGGGTTCAGCGTGAGGTGCGGCCAGGTGAGCGCTACGAAACGCTTGAGGATCGGATGAGGTTTGTAATCTCACTCGCCGCCCGAAATGTCGACCGGGCAACCGGCGGGCCGTTTGGGGCAGCGGTATTTGAGCGAGATAGCGGCCTTTTAATCGCTCCCGGCGTTAACCGTGTTGAGCTATCGCTCTGTTCGCTCGCTCACGCGGAATCTGTGGCGCTCATGGTGAGCCAGCAGGCACTTAAAACATATGATCTTGGGGCAGAGCACTTGCCCGCGCTGGAGCTGGTGACAAGCTCGCAGCCATGTATCCAGTGCTATGGCAATGTGTGGTGGTCAGGGATTAGTCGCTTAGTTACGGGCACTTCTATCGCGCAGACCTCAGCGATAGCGGGTTTTGATGAGGGGCCTGTGCCGTCGAACTGGGCAGAGCTTCTGCGTGCTAAAAAGCCGTCGGAGCGCGCGATCGAGGTCGTCCAGGGCGTCTTAGCCGACGAGGCGTGCAAAGTTTTGGAGCGCTACGCACAGAGCGGTGGGGCGCGATATTAACTCTCGACTGGTACGCCACTCGACGCACTCACAACCTACTTTGAGGAAGGTGTTAATCTTACGAACGCTTAGAGCTTTTTTTCGATCGCTTTGTCTGGGAGCTCTTGGAGCTTTTCAAGGCCGCAGCGTGGTAGTGAGTTGATTTTATCGAGCGGTAATGCTTTTTGCGGCGAGCGGTTGGCGCCACCTCGGGCATCGGTGGAGGGTCCACTCGGAAGAACTTTTGAAATACTAATCGACCCAAGTGTGAGGCCTTTGCCCCGTGCCTCGCGTCGACGGTGATGACCGCTACTGCGAGCTCTGGATTGTTTATCGGAGCAGCTGCTATGAACCAGTTGTTAAGCCCAACGGGGTCAGTCCCACTCAGGGTTCCGGTCTTTGCCGCTACGTCGATATTTCCGAGCGTTGGACGAGAGCCTCGCATGAATTCGCGGCGAGAAGTGCCGATAGTGGTCGTGTTACGCATCATTTCGAGGAGTGATTGGGCGGTTCCCGGCTCTACGATTCTCTGGATGATCTCGGTACGTGGTTGCTCCAGGGTTCTGCCGTCGCTGTCGGCGATCCTTTCTATTAGTTGTGGGCGAGGAAGGAGTCCGTCATTAGCGATTCCTGATACCAGGGCTGCCGCGTGGACAGGGCTAATTTTCACCTGACCGAATCCGGCGGAAGTGCGACTCAATTCAAACGGATCTTCGTGTGGGATTGATGCTGAGCTTGGTGGGAGCGGCGCGGGGAAGTCGAGTGATTGGTTGAACCCGAACTTATTCGCATAACGATTGAGTACCGAGCCGTTTAGGTACTTCAATCCGATATGTCCGAAGACTGGATTGCATGATCGTCCCATCGCCTCACCCACGGACATCATGCGTCGGTCAGAGCGAGGATTGGGGAGGTAGTTCCATTCGTTGAGAGTGTAGGTGCCTCCACGAAAGGCTATGAGGGAGTTTGGATCGATGCCAGCATGTTCAACTGCGGCCGCGGCGGTTACAACCTTAAAGAGGGATGCAGCTGGGAATCCTGCGTGGTACTCAATATCCGCTATGGTCGGTGACTTTCCTGCGATGGCAAGAATCGCCCCAGTGCGCGGATTCATCGCCACAACAGCGACATGATTCGCTGCGGCGTTTCTGACCACGCCAGATACATACTCTTGGAGTTCAGGATCGAGGGTGTAGAATACGTAGTTGTTGTTGGGAGTAACGCTCGCAAAGCGATCGCCGATTCGCGCGTTGAACGATGGTCGTTTTGAGAGGCGTAGGGCGCCCGAGGAAGAGCTTGATACGCTCACCACATCGAGCTGCGGCACAGGGTATATGCGACCGCTTGAGCGAGCGGCGCTCTCCATAGCGAGTTGATCTCGTGACTGCTCGATAGCTCCTCTCATGAGTGCTTGCTCGCGGGCGATCTCTTCGGGGGCCGCAGCAAGAGACTCTGCGCCACGGGAGTCTGCCGCTAGAGCGATGCTGCGAGGAGAGTGCGGCATAGCTCCAATGATGCCAAGAGCTGTGAGCCCGGCGGCGACTGCGAGTCTCGGTGCGTACGCGATTTTTTTCTTATTTTTTTGTTGTCGGGTAGGGGTGCTTGGGAGAAGAGAGGAGTTGTTGTCTGGTAAGAGATGCCCCAGTTTCATTACCGTGAAGTCCCGCAATACGTAAGACAGCGCATTTGCTGTCGCTTTCGATCCGTTCTCTGCTTGTAGGTGGTGAAGCGATCCTCGCCGCAACAGCTCGCTGAGGTGCGCCTTACCTAACTATGATGCCAGAGAAGCCCATTCAGAGCGCACATTGCCTTAAGCAGTGCCAAAGGATGGGTGCGCGAAGCCCAGACCTCCAATGTGACTGATTTCGGGGGCTTGAACAACCCTTAAAATTACGTTTGCCCTTGAAGGAATGATGCGTCTAGGGTACACCCAAGAGCGTATGTTCTGGCGCAACAAGACCGCTATCCAACACCAAGCAGCAGAGTCGCTTTTGAGCGATGGTAAAGGCCAGATTAAGGAGAATTTCGTACGTCAACCAGCTAACGTTGACGCCCAACGGGGTGATATTGACGAGCGCGCTCTGGTGGCAGAGCTCGGGGCCAGTGAGCGCTGCTATGTGGTGCCGCGCTCACACCGCATCTCGGGCGCTATTGTCACATCCAGGGCGGTCGTTGTGGAAGGGCAGCTTACTAACGGCTCTTTGGACGCTCCTGCTGTGCTGGTGGCGCAGGGCGGTCGTTTGGCTGTGCCGACCCAGGCGTCAAAAGTGTTCGTACAAGGCGAGGTGAATGCCAACCTTTCGGCCTCGGTGCAGATGATTGTAGGGCCTCGGGGTGCTGTAAAGGGCACGCTTAATGCCCCGTCGATACAGGTTGAGCCGGGCGCACAGATGGCAGAGGCGACTCTGTGTGTAGGGCCGAAGCGCTAAGAAAGTGTAGTGTTGTCCCGCCCCTCGGGGTATTACGTCGAGATTCCATCCTGGTTTAATGTGCGCTCAGGGAGATACACGCCGCGGTTGCCGCTGGTGTTTCCCGGCGATATGCAGCGAGATCCCTCTGTAGTCAATGAGTTCACTGTGACTACTGAAGCACATAAACTGAGTTGAATAAAAAAGGGCTGGTCTTTCGACCAACCCTCTGTCGCGTACTCTTCTGGTTATTAAGAAGAGGCGCAGATGTGATGAACAACTAGGCCGCCTGTGTTGGGCTCTCTTCCTTCGAGTTCGTATACATCGTCTTCATGCGGGTAGCCTTACCTCGAAGCGGTCGTAGGTAAAAGAGTCGCGAGCGACGGACCTTAGCTCGAGTGATAACTTCTACCTTCTCGATGCGTGGGCTGTGGAGTGGGAATGTTCGCTCAACGCCGATGTTGTACGACACCTTTCGCACCGTGAACGTTGCATCAGCGTGGTTGCCCTTGCTGCGCTTGAGGACAACGCCCTCAAATACTTGGATACGCTCCTTGGTTCCCTCGATGATCTTTGCGTGTACGCGAACGGTATCGCCGATGTTAAGTTCTGGGAGATCTGAGCGAATGCTCGCTCCTGTTACAGCTGCCAGCGCCTGGCCGAGGGTAGTTGGCTCGCGCTTTGTCGCTTTCGGAGCAGTTACGGCCTGCTCGGTCTGCGTCTCTGCGGCTGTCTCTGTCGTATTCGTCTCGTCTGAGCTTGTCATAGTAAATCCACTGGTGCCTTTTCAAACAACGGACGGGACTTGTACCACAAGGAGCCCTGCAGTTCAATGAATTGGGGCCTAGATTGTGAGATCTGCCAACGGTAGTGCGCGTCGTCAGTGAGGCTCGATAAGCGCTAAAAACCTGAAGTCTTTGGCTTTTGTTCGGTGCTTTGTCGGTGTACACTGCTCTGCGTGGTGGCGCGACAGGGCTACTCGAGGGGGCGCTGTTTTTGCAGCTACCTGAATTTATTGAGGTTTAATTGTGAATCGAGCGAGTCTAATCATTCGAAAAGCGAAGAAGCGAAAGAGTTTCAGGCCGGCGTGGACCAAGGAGCAGGACCTCAAGTACAAGGAGTTGGTTGCCCAGCTCGAGCAGCTCGGATTCACGGTGCGCCGTGAGGAGTTGAAGCGCGGACATTGCTGGAAGGTTGTTAGTGGTTCGTGTCGCTCGCTGTCTCAGCGTTTTATCTTTGTTGATAGTAGGCTTGCGCCTCAAGATCAGATCTCGTTTCTAGAATTGAAGCTCCTCGACGCTAAAACTGAGGGAGAGTCTCAGGTTTCTGAGGCCGCGTAGCGGTTTCTCGCGGCGGAGCGCGTCGGGGCAGGCCAGGACTGGGAGTTTTTCAGCGGCCGTTGGGCGATTGAAAATCTCTTCATAGGCGAGCACCTTTCTATCTATTTTCAACTAAATTGTTGCTATGCTCCCAAGGCTGCTACGGTAGTTGTCTGAGTCAGAGCTCAGAACCGAGCGAACTTGGGGGCGATGTATTATGGTGTTCAATTCCCTTTCCGCATTTTTTTCAAACGATTTAGCGATCGATCTCGGAACTGCTAATACGCTCATTTACCAAAAAGGCAGAGGTGTCGTGTGCAATGAGCCAAGTGTGGTTGCAGTTCAAAACGACGGGCGTACTGGCAAGCGACGGGTAGTCGCAGTCGGTACAGAGGCCAAGAATATGTTGGGCCGCACGCCTGATTCTATCACTGCGATTCGCCCGATGAAGGATGGTGTGATCGCGGATTTCGAAATTACTGAAGAGATGCTGAGGCATTTGATCCGTAAGGTCAGTGCTCGTCGAGCATTGGTGAAGCCGCGAATTATCATCTGCGTTCCACACGGCATAACCGAGGTAGAAAAGCGAGCGGTTCGGGAGTCGGCAGAATCAGCGGGCGCTCGCGAGGTGTACTTGATTGAAGAGCCGATGGCAGCGGCGATTGGCGCCGGACTACCCGTCACCGAGGCGTGCGGTAGCATGATCCTCGATATCGGAGGAGGAACAACCGAGATTGCGATTATCTCTCTCAAGGGCATCGTCTACTCCCGATCGGTCCGTGTCGGTGGAGACAAGATGGACGAGGCTATCGCAAACTTTGTGAGGAGGCGGCACAACGTTCTGATTGGCGAACGCACTGCAGAGCAGGTGAAGATAGCCATCGGCAACGCGTATCCGTCAGGCGATGGATCGCACGTAGAGGTAAAGGGTAGAGACCTCTTGCAGGGAGTTCCTAAAGCGATCGTCCTGTCCGAGGAAGAGGTGCGCGAGGCCCTCGTTGAGCCGATGCATCAGATTCTTGAGGTAGTGAAAATGGCGCTAGAAAAATGTCCGCCAGAGCTAGCATCTGATATCGTCGATCGCGGAATCGTCATGGCCGGTGGCGGAGCTCTGCTAAGAAACTTCGATAAGTTCATCGCTAATGAGACGGGTATCTCGACTACGGTAGTACAAGATCCGTTGTCAGCGGTCGTAGTGGGATCGGGCGCCGTGCTCGATCAATTAGAAGTTCTTAAAGACGTAGTAGTGCAATAGTCTAGGAGCGTGTGTAGGTCTCATGCGACAAGAGATTTCCGAACGGACGCATATCGCACTCGTTTCGTTTGGTCTTTTTGTGGCCTCGTTATTTCTCACGGCCTACAGTGCGCGTAATCCGGCAGTGGCACGAGTGGGGCATACTATTGTCTTGGAGGTTACGGCTCCGTTCGCTCGCACTGCAAACGCCATCGCCCAAGGAGTTCAATCGGTCTGGGGTAGATATCTCTATCTCGTCTCGACAGCTCAGCAGAATGAGAGCCTCTCTCGGCGCGTATCGGAGTTGGAGAGTCGGCTTGGGATGCTCAGTGAGTTCGAGTCGGAGAATGAAAGATTGAGGCAAGCGTTGTCGTTCGCCTCGGAACGTCAATTGCGCGGAGTCGCCGCAGCTGTGATAGGGGCAGATTCAAGTGGATGGATTCGAGGTCTCGTAATTGATCGGGGCTCTTCACATGGCGTTCGGCCGGGTATGGCCGTTATCCATCCTCGGGGGATCGTCGGGCAAATTACGTCAGTCGCGTCGAATTCAGCACGGGTGCTTTTGGTTAATGATCACTCCAGTGGAGTAGATGTGTTAGTGCAGAGCTCTCGAGTGCGGGGTGTGGTCGAGGGAGCAGGAGAGAAGGTGTGTGAACTCAAGTTCGTGACGAAGGAGAACCCGGTAAAGGTTGGTGAAGTTGTGGTTACATCGGGGATGGACCGAGTTTTTCCAAAGGGTGTAGTCGTTGGAACTGTCTCTCATGTGAGCGCGCAGACCAGCACGCTATTTCAGACCATAGAGGTTCGCCCTGCGGTCAATTTCGCGCGTATCGAAGAGGTTCTCGTGGTCGCCTCCGGGGCCGAAGAGTCGGGTATCCAATCAGGGGGTAAGTAAGCGATGCGGTCTCTCCTCATACTTGTGATTGGATTTGCTCTTGTAATCGTGCAGAGCTTGCTGCATGGCATGGGTATGCCGGAGTGGCTGCTGCCACAGGGGCTTATCGTGTGCGTGGTGTACTTAGCTTTTTTTGAAAGCTCGATAGCGGGTGCACTGCTCGCATTCGGCTGCGGGCTACTGCTGGATCTAACGACAGCGACGGTGTTGGGGCCATGGGCTGGTGCCTATGTGCTTGCGTATGCACTTCTATCGTTCGTGTCGCCGCGTTTGTTTGTGGAATCGACGGTTGTGACCTCGGTGGTTACGGGCGTTACGAGTCTTTTCGCTGGCTCGGTCTACTTGTTTTTGGCTTTCGAGTATCAGTCGCTATCACAGGAAGATATCGTGGTGTTGTTGGGGCAGGCCAGCGCCTCCGCGATTGTTGCGCCCGCAATATCGTCCATTATCGGTAGGGTGTGTGGGCGGTCAAACTCTCGATTGATGAATCACGCTTCGCTCGTATCGGCGGTGTAATCCTATATGCCGAGGTCGGAACGTAATCAGCTCAACCTTGGAGTGCGTGTGATATGGGCGGGAGCGCTCTGCGCCTGCTGCCTGGCTATTCTTGTAGGGCGGCTCTGGTACTTGCAGATTGTCAAAGGCAGCTTTTTTCGCGACCGCTCAGAAAACAACAGGCTTCGTACTATCTTCATAACTGCTCCGCGCGGAGTAATCCACGATAGAAATGGCGAGCCATTAGTTAGTAACCGTCCATCATTCAATGTAGAGCTCGTAGTCGAAGACACTCCAGATCTGAAGAAGACTGTTGCCGATGTGGCGGAACTCGCAGGGGAAAACCCGGATGAGTTGTACGAGCGTGTGTCGAAGCAGACAAAGCGGAGACGATTTGAGCCGAAGATCGTGCTGCGCGATGTGTCGCGCGATGTTGTGGGTGCTATTTCAGCGCAGCGGCATCGCTTGCCCGGAGTGGTAGTCGGCGTGGCTCCTGCGCGTCAGTACCCGTTTGGAGACTTGGCAGCGCACCTTGTCGGGTACATTCGCGAGATCTCCTCGGATCAGCTCAAGAGCGTTACGTACAGTGGTTATCGCTCCGGTGACATGGTTGGCCAGTCGGGTATCGAATCGAGTCTTGAGCGATATTTGCGCGGCGAGCGGGGCGTGCAGGCGGTTATTGTAAACGCCCTGGGGAGTAAGATCGGAGAGGCTTATACCCAGCCCGAGATTCCCGGCAGTAATGTATTTCTGACGATCGACAAACGGCTACAGAAGGTAGCCGATGATGCCTTGGTGGGTAAGAAAGGCGCGGTAGTTGTCATGGACGTGAAAAATGGCGACATATTGGCGCTTTCATCCGCGCCACGTTTTGAGCCGGCGCTATTCACTGGTGAGATTTCAAAGGATGAGTGGTCTGATCTGACAGATCCGAAATCGTACAAGTTATCAAATCGCGCTTTGCAGGGGGCGTTTCCACCAGGGTCAGTATTTAAGATCTTTGTGGCTGCAGCAGCGCTCTCGGAGGGTGTCACAGACACCCACGAGAAGACCTTCTGTCCTGGTTTTCTCCAGTTTGGAAAGAGATCGTTTCGATGTCACAAGCACTCGGGACATGGCCGCACCGATTTATTTGAGGCAATAGTTCAATCGTGTGATGTGTTTTTTTACACGATTGGGCAACGCTTGGGCGTAGACCGCATTCATTATTACGCACGAGATCTATTTGGTTTTGGGGAGCCTGTTGGACTGGCCGGGATGGAAGAGAGTGTTGGGCTCGTGCCCTCTACGAAGTGGAAGGAGTCCTACTTTCGCAATCCTCAAGACAAAAAATGGTACCCAGGAGAGACTCTGCCCGTTGCAATTGGTCAGGGCGCAGTCTCGACAACGCCGATGCAAGTAGCACGAGCGCTCGCGGCAGTTGTAAATGGAGGAAAGCTGATCAAGCCCCGAGTTGTGAAGCGAGTAGTAGCGGAGGATGGGCGTGTGCTGGAAGATCGCTCACAGGCGCCAGAGATTGCCCGAGTGATCGACATTGATCCCGCTATCCTTCAGGAGCTAAAGCGTTCGATGCTGGGAGTGGTTGAAGATAAACGAGGCACGGGCCATGCTGCTGCTCTTCCTGAGGTTAGTAAGATTCGGGTTGGAGGAAAGACTGGTACCGCGCAGGTGTCGTCACGAGAGTCTGGCGTTGATGTGGAGGATCACGCGTGGTTTGCTGGGTTTGGGCCAGCTGAGGATCCCTCCCTTGTGGTGGTTGCGTTGGTAGAAAATGGGGGGCACGGCGGGGCGGCTGCGGCACCGATCGCGCGTCAGATTTTTATGCAGTATTTCAATGTTCAAGAACCCCAGAAGCCGCAGAAGACAGACCCGAAAAAGCGTAGTCGTGTGGAGGTGAACCGTGTTGACCATTGATCGGCGACTCCTTACGCATTTCGACTGGATGTTGTTCTCGCTAACGGTGTGTATTCCGCTTGTTGGTCTCATAGTCCTCTACAGCGCCGGATACGATCCAGAGTTTGCGGTTGATTTCCTTGGGTGGTTAAACGTGGAATTTAGGAGTCCTGCCTGCTTCAAGCAGGGGGTGTATCTTCTAACCGGCCTCGTCCTGATGGTGGTGGGGATGGCGATCCCCACTCAGACTCTCTATCGCTACTCATTTGCCATCTACGGGGGCGCGCTTCTTCTCTTGGTCGCCGTCGCTGGTTTTGGAGTTGTTGTAAATGGCTCTCGTCGATGGTTAGACGTCGGACTCTTTAAGCTGCAGCCAGCGGAGTTTATGAAGCTTGGGTTAATCGTGACAATGGCGAGACTGCTCGCAAAGTCACCACCTAAAAACGCGATAGCCTACTCACTCCGTGAGCTGCTCGTGCCAGCTTTTTTTATTCTGATCCCGATGGGGCTGATTGCACAGCAGCCTGATTTGGGCACCGCGCTTTCATTGGCGATAGTGGGAGTATGTCAGATCTTGTTCGTAGGTATTCGCCCGAAGGTTATTTTCGGAGTGGTACTGGCAGTGTGTGTGCTCGCGTATCCTGCCTGGAATTCACTTCATGAATATCAGCAGCGTCGAGTTATGGTGCTGCTTGATCCCGAAGCTGATCCGCAGGGAAGCGGTTATCACATCACCCAGTCAAAGATCGCTGTTGGTTCGGGAGAGCTCTTTGGAAAGGGGTTTCAGAAAGGCACCCAGACGCAACTTGAGTTTCTTCCGGAGCACACTACGGACTTTGTGTTCTCGGTTCTTGCAGAAGAGTGGGGCTTTGTCGGGTGCACTTTTATGATAGCGATGTTTTTCTGCCTCCTCGCTGCGATGCTTCGAGTGGCACATCGGAGCAGGGACCTGTTTGCGTGTCTGCTGGTGGTGGGCATCACGTCCCAGATATTTGCACATATTGTCATCAATATCGGAATGGTGATTGGATTAATGCCGGTAGTGGGTATACCGCTGCCTCTCATAAGTTACGGGGGTTCTTCGCTGCTCTCACTCTTGTTCGGGCTAGGCATCGTTCAAGGGGTGAGTATGCGACGGACGCTCTTTACATCGGTATAACGCCATGAAGCTCAATACTATATATCGCGTAGGTTTAGCTGTCGGGATTATTCTACCCGTCATGGGTGCAGCAGTGGTGGCGCCGCAGGCACAGGATTCAAGTGCGTCTGAGGTCACTTCGGCGGACCACATAGCTCCTCAAGTTGAGGTGACACCTACCGTACTACCGCGTCTTGCCGTAGAGCCCCTCTCCCGAGAGCAGATCGATATCTTTCTCGATAGTGTTCGCGCGGGGTCTCCTTTTACCCCTCCACAGACGTACGTGTCGCAGAAAGTTGATGCGGCGACGTCGGGTATATGGTCTGGAGTCGCTTTCGATGCTGACGGTGAGGTGGTTGACCTTGTGCTGCGCTTTCGACCCTCAGTAGAGGAGCGCTTAAAACGAGCTGAGAGCGGTAAATCAGCGGGGCAGCTTGCCGACTCTGTCGATATCGGTATTCGGTTGGGGATAAAAGGCTTGCAGTTCTCGCACAGTATGGCGAGAGACCCGCAGATGCAGAATGGCTTCCTCTCGCCGCTGAAATCCGACAAGCGCCATAAAACTCGAACCGCTTTTGTTCGCGGCGTGCAGGAGTCTGGGATGCACTTGTCTGTCCCTCCGATGCTGTCTGGAGAAGCTGCGGAAAATTGGGGGGTTCTGATTTGCCCCCGTGCCGCAGCTGTTGTGAAAGATCCTTCAGGTCGTTCTCTCCAGTTGGAGCTCACCGCCTCACCCTATGAGTTGTCTGAGGTGAAGATGTCGATTGTTGGTAGCGCAAGTACTCGAGTTCCAACTTTAAACTCAAAAGAGCGCCTCAAGATGCGGGTATCGACAACCCAGGAGGTACCGCCGGCGATCATATCTGAAGATGAGGAGATTTCCGTCTCGCCGAGTCTCCAAATCGCATATCATCCGAGTGCTAGCGCAGACTTTTTTAGATTTGCGCCCCACGCCAGCACGCAGCAGGAGTTGAGGTTGATGGCTGAGACGGAGAACTCTGCTGGTTATATCCGTCGGGCGTACTTCGCTTCGACGCTCTATATTCAGAAGTTAACAGAGCCCTCGCCAGCTTCGGTTGTCGTCAATGGTGCCATGGTCGCTCGTGACGAGGGAGTATGCTACGTGGTGCAGCGCCGCAAAAATCGCTGGGCGGAGTATGGACGGGTCGCCCCTTCTAGGCCGGCGCAGGCAACAGGTCGCTAAAGCTTTCAAGTCACGCACGTGGAACGTGCGCGACTTTAGTTTGAAGCCCTTCAGTAACACACTCGAATTCTTTGGTATTTTCCCGGGCGTCCGTTTCGAGCGGTAAAACAGTCTTGGTGGCTGTTGTTGTCCATGCCCTGGTTGAAAATCTCTTTCTGCGCTAGGGTGCGATACCAAATTGCTCGTTACGCACACAAGGAGGCCCAGTGGCGATTATCATCGACGATGTTTCCCATACGTTCCATGAGTATCTTCTTCTGCCAGGGTTAACGACCAAAGAGCACATTGCGTCAAATGTGACCCTCAAGACGCCGATCCAACGGTACAACCTCAAGGATGGTATCCGAGGCCACCTCAATACGCCTTTCGTCTCTGCGGCGATGCAGGCGGTATCGGGCCCTGAGTTGGCGATTGCACTCGCTCGAAAGGGAGGTTCAGCTTTTATCTTTTGTTCGCAGTCAATTGAGTCTCAGGCGCAGATGGTTCGGAAGGTGAAAGAGCACAAAGCGGGCTTCGTGGAGTCAGACTCTAACTTGGCACCGACTGCAACGCTGGGCGACGCGCTTGCGCTTCGGCGTAAGACTGGACACTCAACGATAGCGATTACAGAGAATGGTGGTCGTAACACTAAGCTGCTTGGACTTCTGACATCAAAGGATTTTTGGGAGTACAAAGACGATCTCACCCAGTGCGTCTCCGGCTTTTATACACCACGCGAGAAGCTTGTGATGGCTGAAGAGGGGGTTAGTCTCCAGGACGCTACTAACTTGCTCTGGAAGCACAAAAAGGAGTGCCTGCCCGTCGTAGATAAGAACGGATGTTTAAAGTTCCTTGTGTTCCGTAAAGATTATTTCGATCATCACTCATATCCAGATGAACTTACCGATGGACGGAAGCGTCTGGTAGTGGGCGCCGCTCTGAACACCTACGATTATATGGAGCGTGCTTCTGCGTTGGTCGAGGCAGGAGTCGATTGTCTGTGTCTCGATTCGTCCGATGGATATAGTGAGTGGCAGGCTGAAGCTGCCCGCCAGCTTCGAGCCAAGTTCGGCGATAAGATTGTCTTAGGCGGCGGAAATATCGTTTCAGCTGACGCCTTCCGCTATATGGTAGAAAAAGCTGAGGTCGACTTCGTAAAAGTTGGTATTGGCGGAGGCTCCATCTGTATTACTCGGGAGCAAAAGGGAATCGGGCGAGGCCAGGCGAGTGCGATTATGGACGTCGCGCACGAGCGCAACAAATACGCTCGTGAGACGGGTATCTACATTCCGATATGCTCCGATGGTGGCTTGAATTCCGATACGCAGATGATCGTTGCATTGGCGATGGGCGCCGATTTTGTGATGATGGGCAAGTATTTCGCGATGACCGAAGAGAGCCCAACAGCCAAGATTAGCTATCGAGGCAGGCTCTACAAACCTTATTGGGGAGAGGGGTCAAATCGGGCGCGCAACTGGCAGCGCTACAAGCAGAGCGAGGCAGCACATCTTGTGTTTGAGGAGGGAGTAGACGCGTACGTTCCTTATAGCGGGCCTCTCGCTGATAAGGTTGAGGTGTCGCTCGTAAAGCTTAAGTCGACTATGTGCAACGTTGGAGTGCTTTCCTTGTCTGAGTTTCATGACAAGGCTCGGTTGACCCGTGTGTCCGAGATGACGGTTGTGGAAGGTGGTACATCGACAGTAGAGATGCTCGACCGGATGCAGCCAAACTCGGAGTCATAAAGAGAGCGGTATGTGGTACACTCGGGAGCATTTTGAGATCGCTCGTGAGGCGCAGGTTTGGGGTGTTTTACCCCGCTTCGAGCCTGGGGATGTTGTAGCGCGAGGCTTTGCTGACTTGGGTTACGAGGAATTCCAAGTCTTGCCGGGGCAAAAACTCCTGTCGCTTACTGCCGGTTCTATTACGAGCATGGCAGGGGATGACACCAAGCATTTTTTCTGGATCCCCTCCATAGACGAGAGTTTCCAACTCCTTGAGAAACAGGGCGCTGAGCAGCTTGTATGCGGTCGCATCGAGGGTCGTGAGTGGCGCGTGTCGTGCCGTGTACGTGGTGAGGACGTGGGCGCGGTAGCGCGCGATATGCATACAGCGGTACTCAAGGCGTTACTTGCCACCTATCAATGCTGTTACCGAGCTCGTGAGGGGACTCAAGTATGACACTGGCTGTTTCTCCTCTTATTTTGGCTTCAGGTTCTCCTCGTCGACGTGAGCTGCTCACGCAGGCTGGTGTTGAGTTCTCTGTAATCGTTCCTGGATGTGATGAGACACCGCTCTCACGAGAGTCGGCGCGTGAGATGGTTGAGCGTCTCGCTTTCGTCAAGGCATCTGTAGTAGCCGTGAGCTATCCTGATTCATTTGTGCTAGGTGCCGACACAACGGTTTGTATTGGTGGCGTTTCACTGGGCAAGCCTGAATCGGTAGAGGAAGCCTGCCAGATGCTGCGCACTATTCAGGGTAAGACTCATGAAGTGTGGGGTGGGATAGCAGTAGTTCATCACACAAAAAAGGTCCGTGAGTGCTGGTCTCACGTAACACGAGTGACGATGGCGCCCATGGACGAGGAGACTATTCGAGACTACGTGGCGTCTGGAGAGCCGATGGATAAAGCCGGTTCTTATGCAATACAAGGACTTGGCCTCAGATTCGTTTCGAGCATAGAGGGCTCCTACTCAAATGTCGTTGGGCTAAATCTCACGACGGTTATGGATAAGTTCCGTGAGCTCTCATGTCGATAGCGACTAATCTAGGTCGAGTGCTGGATTCAGTCGAGCAGGCGGCTCGGGTCGCTGGAAGGTCACCGGCGGAGATAGTCGTAGTAGCGGTAAGCAAAAAAAAGCCACTTGAAGATCTGCTCGGTTATGAGAAGGCGGCGAGAGAGCGCGGAGTCTTGTGCGTCTTTGGTGAAAACTACCTTCAAGAGCTCAAAGTAAAGCGCCAGAGCATGGGGTCGGCTGTAATTTTTCATATGATCGGTCCGTTACAGAGCAATAAAGTGAGAGACGCGGTTCTGTGTAGTGATGTTATCGAGTCGGTGCACTCACAAAAGGTTTTGGCGCTCATTGCGGAGAGTGCGTGCAAGCTGGGCAAACGACAGAAGATCATGCTTCAGGTGAATATCGGAAGTGATCCCGCTAAGAGTGGATTTGATCCAGCTCATGTGGAGGAAGCGATTAGGCTCGCGCATGACGCACGGGAAAGTATCGAACTTGTCGGACTCATGACGATAACACCCTACGAGGCTGAGCCTGAATCCTCGAGGAAATTTTTTCAGGCCATGCGAACCCTGCGGGATGACCTATTGAGCAAGGGGCTTGCCGAATGCTTTGCCGCCTCGCGAGTGCTGCTTAGTATGGGTATGTCAGGAGACTACACTATTGCGATTCAAGAGGGCGCCGATATCGTTCGTATAGGTACTGCAATTTTCGGCGCACGCGAGAGCTGACCAGCCACATAGACGCAAGTTGCGTAAGCGGGTGATGCTCGCTGCCATGGAAGTTAATGAAATCATGCAGACTGACGTCGCTGTCCTGACGCCACAGGCGTCACTACGAGATGTCGCGGAGCTGATGCGAGAACGCGACATCCGCCATGTCCCCATCCTTGAGAGTGGTAAGATCGTTGGTATCGTGAGCGACCGGGATCTTCGGCTCTATGTGGCAGACCTGTTTCAGTCACAGGGAGAGACCGAGATTGAGGCTGCTCGGAGAGCTCTTACGATTCGAAATATCATGCAGACAAAACCACTTCAGGTTGATCCAAGTGCGGATATAGGTGAGGTGGTCGACCTGCTGCTAGAGTACCGAATTGGAGCGGTGCTCGTTTCGGATAATCAGGGAGTTTTGAGAGGAATCGTAAGTTATGAAGATCTTCTTCGAGCATACAGAGAGCTCGAAGAGGAATAAACTAGGTGGCATCATGATGAGAGAGACACGTGAGCTTCCAAAAAACGAGTGGAGACGCTTTTTTGATGCCATTTCGAGCGGGCTTCCCGGCAAGGCAGTTGATATTACTCTCATCACCCCTCAGGAAAGAGTGCATCAAAGCTGTGTGTGGCAGCTTCATGGGGTGACATACGACCCACATGATGATGCGTTAATTATCTCATGTCGGCAGCAGGAGCACGTAATCGCGTCTCCGTTAGAAATTCGAATAGATAGGGATGCCTTTCGCATAAACTCAATAGAGGTCATTAAAGGCCCCGGTGATTTGGAGTTGGTCCGTTTCGTGGAGCCGCTCTTGCTGCCAGTCGCCTGAGGAGCATCAGCGACAGAATCGCCTCCACTCTGACAGAATCACAGGAGCAGTTTACTCAGCCGAACGTTTTAGAAAGTGGGGAATAATTTTATGAAGAGTGATAAGCAGCTTCAGCAAGATGTAATGGATGATTTGCGGTGGGATCCGAGTATTGATGCTTCTAAAGTTGGAGTGTCGGCGACAAACGGGGTCGTTCTACTTACCGGGACAGTACCAAGTTTTTTTCAGAAACAAAGTGCAGAGCGGATCGTCAAGCGGGTCGCTGGTGTTCGTGCCGTAGCTAACGACATTGAGGTCCGCCTCCCGAATAGCACAGAGCGTACTGATACTGACATCGCGCAAGCGGCCTTGAATGCACTAAAGTGGGACACCTCAGTTCCGGATGAGCGGGTAAAGATCTCAGTAACGAAGGGATGGGTGACCCTCGAGGGAACCGTCGATTGGAACTATCAAAAAGAATCTTGCGAGAAAGTGGTCGAGCGACTCGTTGGTGTAAAGGGCGTGACAAACCACGTTGCAGTTTCGCCTCACGTTAAGTCTCAAGATGTGAAGAATCAGATCAAGACCGCGCTACATCGCTATGCTGAGCTCGAGTCGCGCAATATAGAGGTAGATTCTGCTGACAGCACGATTACCTTACGCGGACAGGTGCGTTCATGGGCAGAGCGCAAAGAGGCTGAAACAGCGGCTTGGATGGCCCCCGGGGTGACACAGGTAAAGAACGAGATTGTCGTTTCGGTCTAGTCTGTCTTTAGTTGTTTCGCGGGGTTGTCTCGGGTGGGTGGTTGGCTCCTGCGTCGCCGACAGGGTCGTGCGCATCTAACGGAGTGACGGTAGGGAAACCCCGCTCGCTGATCGCACTCCGCTCCGATGATTTCTCTGTGTGTCATTGCCAAAAATGAAGCGCATTGTATCGCCACCATGCTCGAAAGCGTGCGGGGGATAGTGTCGGAGAGTATCGTAGTCGATACCGGTTCTACTGATGGTACTCCCGCTATCGCAGCAGCGTATGGGGCGAGGGTAGAGCAATTTACATGGTGCGATGACTTCGCGGCAGCACGGAACGCTTCCCTCGCGTTCGCGACGCAACCCTGGATAGTCGTGCTTGACGCCGACGAGGAGCTTTCTCGTGAAGGTCGGGAGGTGATATTGAGCCTCGTGCGAGAGGCTCCTCGAGCATACTCACTTGAGCGATATCACTTCTCATCGCGACCAGACGCCGTGAGCTCGATGACGGTCTCACCAGAGATGCCGGGCTATAATCGCGGAGCGCGAGCCTACTATAAGACTCATGATATTCGCTTGTTTCCCAACCGCGAAGAGGTTCGCTTTGTCGGTGCTGTTCATGAGAGTGCGGAGAGCTCGCTCTATGAGCACGGGATTCCATGGGAGCGCTGCTCCGCAGTGATCTATCACTATGGGCACTTGGTCACTGAGGAGCGTAAGCGAGAGAAAGCTTTGCAGTATCTCGCGCTTGCTCGCCGGAAAGTGCACGAGAGCCCTGATGATTGGCGTGCCTGGTATCACCTCGGAGTGGAGTTGCAAAACCATACGCTTCATTCGGAGGCGAGACTCAGTCTCGAGCAAGCTAGGGTGCGTTGTCCAACATTCGCGCCGTTACTTCGACAGCTCGGGATCTCGTATTGCGTGATGGGAGACTATACTTCGGGGCTGCAGACGTTCTCTGAGGCGCTGTCGAATGATTCTTCGTGTGTGCTAACGTGGAACGCTCTTGGGGCCGCATTCCTTGAGCTTGGATATCTGGATCAGGCTGAGCACTGCTTTCAGACAATTGTCAGCGGGGACCCGCGCAATCCAGTCGCGTGTGAGGCGTTGGGGCTCATTCGCCAGCGTAGGGGCCGGCCGAGTGAATCGTGATTGCCCTCCCCCGGGCAGAGTCTCTAGCCACTCGCACATCTCCTGCGAGACGTATTGTAAAGAGTCGCTATATTAGCTACTTAGGCGTTTAGTAGCCGCATCTGCTTGAAAATTGGATTTGTTCAGCTTATTTGTCTCATAATGATAGATAAGGCGATCATTCAGCGTGCTGAGCGTCGCCGGATTTTGGAAGCAAAATCCCAATAATCTTAATTATGTGGTTCGAGCTGAGATAGGTATGCCAATTTACGAGTACGAGTGCCCTGAGTGTGGTCGGTTTGAGGTGATTCAGAAATTTAGCGACAAGCCCCTTACCCAGTGTCCTACGTGCAAGGAGAAGGGCAAGAAAAGCTCAGTTACTAAGGCGCTCTCGGCCTCAGCATTCCACTTGAAGGGAAGCGGATGGTACAAGACCGACTACTCTTCGGGTTCATCCTCTTCGTCGAGCAAAAAGAAGGGTACTAAGGCAGAGTCATCATCTGGGTCAGACAGCTCTTCTAGCGACGCAAGCGCCACCCCTAAAAAGGCGTGCGGCACGGGATGTGGTTGCCACTAGACAGCCTATCGCGCGATAAGCACACGGCTAATCTTCAAACGGAACGAATCTCCGCGTCCCATCGAAGCGTTCGATGAGCACTCCACGTCTTGTTTCGCTGAATCGGCGCGCATATCCGCGTAGTTGCCAGTCTGGAGCAGTTGGATTTTCATCGATATCGCGTTTGAGTGCCTCCTTGCTTCTCTCCGAGAGTAGTGGATCGTCAGTGAAGTAGACTTCAGGATTTTCGCACTCGCTGAAAAAAGCTCCTTGAAGCCGCCCCTTGTAGCCGTGAACCATCACGCCCTCCTCGGCGGAGCCGCTCACTGATTGGACTGAGCCGCGAATCATTTTGATGTCTCTCATCTCAACAACTCTGTTGAGCAGTCCTTTGCCCGAGGCGGTGATAGCGGGATTGTCATCAACGAACGTAGACATGAAATCACCAGCAGGCATTGAGATCGGTATGAAAATCGTCTTCCCGTTGAAAAGGCGGCAAAGTACGGCACCTTTAGCGCTCATAAAGAAATCACGAACGAGGCCGACCTCATTCCACGGGCCTTCATTTGTAAGGATGTGTTCTATCAGCTCATCACGGATTGCTTGCTGAGAAATCTCAAGATTGAAAATATCGTTTCGAGCGAGCTCCAGAAAATCTTCTGAGCTTTGAGGTCGCGTTAGAAGGACCTCATCATTCCCACTCTCATCGCTGATAGTGACGAAGATGAGAGCTGGATGAGCAGACCCCGCTGAAAATCGAACTTCAACAGTTTTGTCCAGGAGGAGGTTGTTGTTCATAGAGGCCGCAAAGGCGATGGTTTTCTGAGACTCGGGGTGAAGTGCGGCGATCGTTTCGCTGTGTCGCGCGAGAAACTCTCCGGGGGTGTACAAGGGCGAAACGGGGGCGAGGCGATCACCCTCGGCATCGATCGCCCAGATGCATGAGCCGTGCCGCTTGAAACTCTCGACCAGCCCAACGTAATTCCAGGGGCCGGTTGTATCTTGGATGTACGATCGAACCTCGGCGATCTCAGTAGCGTTTAATCCGGGACACATAGCGCTGAGTTGCTCCACTACTACCCTGGAAGACTGTGGAACGCGATACTCCTGATCGTCCGCAATAAGGGTGTTATTGAAGGGATTCCAGAGCAGTTGCTCCGGTATTGTAAGAGCGAGTTGTTGAAATTCATGGAAGAGATTTTTTTCACCTGAGGAGAGTCCATCGCCGCGGGTAGTGAGAGCTTCATGGATTGCTTTGTGAGCCGATGGTGATGCGTTGACTGTTAACTCGGCGAGGATTGTGCCCCATTCTAGTTGATCGAAGAGCCGAGAGTGAGCCGACCATGCGATTCGCGAGATGTCGTGCGCCGGTATGGCACTGAGGGAACAGACTGCTGAGTGCGAGAGTGAAGTGACTGCGTCGGGAGCCGTATGCATGGTGAGCGAGTTTACGTAGCGATGATGAAATAATCAAAAATAAAAAGCGTAATTTCGAGGTGTGTTTGTCGATTGAACCGAGACCGCGCTTGAGCGTGGTTCGCATTAGTTTTCTTCTGTCCTATGGCTACGAGTTTTTGTGATGAGGCGCCGCCCGAGGGGTCACGATATGGTTCTTTCGCCAGAGGACCATCCGTGCCAAGCTCTCGACGGGTACCCTTTTTAAGGAAACGATACTATGGCCAAAAAGACAAAGAGCGCCGCAAAGAAGAGTGTGTCAGCTACAACCAAGAAAAGCGCTGCTCAGCGCGCCACTGCCGCAAAAAAGGCGACGCGTTCCAAATCTGCCTCTGCAGCTAAGAAGAAATCAAAAAAGATGGAGAAACCAAAAGCCCCGTTCATTACCACTGAGCAGGGAGCCAAGGCATTGCAGTATTACTGCGAAGGGATCATGGACATGGTTGGAGAGTATATCCTGATCCGAAATCCAAAGATCTCCCAGAAGAGCTTCACTACAGAGGCGCACGCCATGATCCGAGGAATCTTCGGTATGAGCGAGAAGCGCGCGGCTCGGTAAGCATCGAGTCTCTGCATTGAACGCGGCCACGCCCCCTGGACAGCCCACGGGGCCTGGTCGCGTTTATTTTTGTGGCATCGCGTTTTGAAGCGAGCAGTTCGTCAAGCTAGTGTTCCCACAATCGCGTTGACAGAGCTTCTAGTTAATAGTTTACGCTCGCAAAAGCGCTCGATCGCGTTGAGCGTTGCGTTAAGGACCGCGCTTCCCGGTGGACGTTCTGAGAGATCGATAATTCCTTCAGCTTGAGTGAGTGAAACCAGGGCGACTAGAGTTGCTCGCAGCATTGTTTTCACGTCACTCGCCTCATCAATCGCGTTAAGGGCTAAGTCGAGGAGCTCAAATAGTCTCGTTGAGTCCTCTCCTGTATTTTCCTGAATTACGAGATCAAAGCACTCGCATAGCAGCGAGGCTAGCGTAAGCTTGTCGAGGTTCGTTCGGAGCTTCTGAAGAGAATGCGAGGGCGTGAACTCCTTTATACAGATAGCTCCGCTTTTCTCTTTAGTGAGGCGAGCTGTTCCTCTGTCAAAGAGGTCCAGGGAGCTAGGGAATCGTTTCCGGCTCCCGCGCGCGTGGCGTGCGATCACCGAGACCTTGCCAATGGTGGGGGTCAGAATCTGCGCCATCAGGTCGCTATCCCGAAACGCCCGCGCTTTGAGGACAATTGCTGGCACGGCCACGTCGAGCCCACGGCGGAGGGTTTCTAGGGGGTTATTGTGCAGAAGGTTGGTCTCAGACATTGAAAAACACTTGTTTCATGTTTATAGCATACGTTGTTCGGGACGCATCGGCTTGTAGGCCTGTTCGGAGCGTATAAAAGAAAAAGTTTCGAGCGTAATGCTCGAGCGGACGAAAAAGCGAAAAGGCAAGGCATGGAAGATAAAGCCGAGGATAATCAGGTAGTTGAGGGAGATGTCGCAGGTGCGGCAGCGCAGCCAGGTGAGCTTGAGAGGCTTACACAGGATTTGGCTGAGACCAAGGATCGCTACATCCGGTTGATGGCTGATTTCGAGAATTTTAAGAAGCGCGCCTTGAAGGAGCAATCTGAGCTGCTTAAGTATCAGGGAGAGCGGCTCGTCGTAGACCTGCTGGAGGTTCTGGACAATCTGGAACTGGCTTTGTCCTATAGCTCGGCCGACTACGAGAAGCTCAAGGCGGGCCTGGAGATGATCCACAAGATCTTTGTGGAGCGGCTTGGGCGATGGGAGATCCGGGGAGAGGGTGCTGTTGGCAGCGAGTTTGACCCGAAGAAGCACGCGGCGATTAGTCGGGTGCCAGGAAGTGATGCAAAGCCAGGCACAGTAGTCGGAGAGTTGAAGAAGCCGTACTTCTACAAAGATAAGCTGATTCGAGTTGGCGAGGTCGTTGTGGCGGCTGGCGTAGAGGAGACGCAGTCTCAAGCGTAAGAGTTACAAGCAGAGATTTTTTAGAGGAGCTAGTATGTCAAAAGTAATTGGTATCGATCTTGGAACAACCAACTCATGTGTTTCGATCATGGAGGGTGGAAGCCCAGTAGTTATCGCTAACAGCGAAGGGAGTCGAACAACTCCATCGGTGGTTGGTGTCAACGACGCTGGAGAGCGCCTTGTCGGTCAGATCGCTAAGCGCCAGGCGGTTACGAATCCGAAAAATACGATCTTCGCGGTAAAGCGCTTGATCGGTAGAAAGACCGACTCCCCAGAGGTTGAGAAGGCTAAGAAGGTCCTTCCGTATGAGATCACCGGCGCTTCTAACGGTGATGCGTGGGTTAAGCTCAAAGGTGAGTCGAAGAGCCCACAAGAAGTGTCGGCCATGATTCTGACTAAGATGAAGCAGACTGCTGAAGATTATCTTGGCGAGAAGGTAACGGAGGCTGTTATTACGGTTCCGGCGTACTTCGATGACGCACAGCGTCAAGCGACAAAGGATGCAGGAAAGATCGCTGGCTTAAACGTGCTCCGTATCATCAATGAGCCAACCGCGGCGGCGCTCGCGTATGGTTTGGACAAGAAGCACGAGAAGATGATTGCGGTATTCGATCTCGGAGGAGGAACATTCGACGTTTCGATCCTGGAGCTTGGAGATGGAGTGTTTGAGGTAAAGGCCACCAACGGAGACACGTTCCTCGGTGGTGAAGACTTCGATCTTATTCTCGTTGATTATTTAGCGGATGAGTTCAAGAAAGAGCAGGGAATTGATCTCCGTAAAGACACGATGGCCTTGCAGCGCTTGAAGGAAGCGGCCGAGAAGGCGAAGCACGAGCTCTCAAGTTCGATGGAAACGGATATCAACCTTCCGTTCATCACAGCCGATGCCTCGGGGCCGAAGCACATGAATCTGAAGATTTCGCGGGCGAAGTTTGAGTCGTTGTGCGCCACGTTGCTCAAGCGACTTGAGGAGCCGTGCAAGGTTGCCCTTCGTGACGCCGGCCTGAAGGCGAGTGATATAGGCGAAGTGATTCTGGTCGGCGGAATGACTCGTATGCCCGCTGTTCAGCAGCGCGTAAAGGAGATCTTTGGGAAAGAGGCTTCGAAGAGCGTAAACCCAGATGAAGCTGTGGCGATTGGAGCTGCAGTGCAAGGTGGAGTTCTGAAGGGCGACGTGAAAGACGTTCTCCTCTTGGATGTTACTCCGCTCAGTCTCGGTATCGAGACGTTTGGTGGTGTATCGACCAAGCTCATCGAGAAAAACACCACGATCCCGGTTCGTAAGTCGCAAGTGTTCTCGACGGCGTCTGATAATCAGCCAGCCGTTTCGATTCACGTACTCCAGGGAGAGCGTGAGATGGCGACAGACAACAAGACTCTTGGTCGTTTTGATCTCGCTGATATCCCGCCTGCTCCACGTGGTGTGCCGCAGATCGAGGTTACTTTTGACATCGATGCAAACGGTATCGTTTCAGTGGGGGCTAAGGATCTTGGCACTGGCAAAGAGCAGTCGATTAAGATTACGGCAAGCTCTGGTCTCTCAAAGGAAGAGATCGACCGTATGGTGAACGACGCCAAGGCGCATGCTGAAGAGGATCGTAAGCGGCGCGAGATGGTGGAGGAGCGTAATAAGCTCGACACGCTCGTGTACTCAACGGAGAAGACTTTAAACGAGCTCGCGGATAAGGTCTCCCCAGACGTTAAGGGTGCCGTAAATACAGCCCTTGAGGATGCCAAAAAGGCGCTGGAGTCCAATGAGCAGGATGCGATGAAGAATGCGTTTTCTGCCCTAGAGAAGGCCAGCCATAAGCTCTCAGAAGAGGCTTATAAGCGTGCGGCTGCTTCCGGTGAGGGGGCAGCAGCTGGCGACGGAGCGAGCGGCTCAACCGGCGCTGACGCAGGGAAAGATGACGTTGTCGATGCGGATTACGAAGAGGTTCGCGACTCGAAGTAATTCCCGGTGCAGTAGCGATATGCAAGGTCGGAGCTCCTGTGGTATTCATCAGGGGCTCCGACCTTTGTATTAGGTAAGAAGTAATAAGGGGATAACCACCGTGTCCAAGCGTGATTACTACGAGGTGCTTGAGGTTTCTAAGAGCGCCTCTGTTGAGGATATTAAGAAGGCGTATCGTAAGAAAGCCGTCCAGTTTCATCCCGATAAGAATCCTGGCAACAAAGAAGCTGAGGAGAAATTTAAAGAAGCCACTGAGGCGTACTCGATCCTTAGCGACGCAGAAAATCGGGCTCGATACGATCGATTCGGGCACGCCGCATTCCAAAATGGCGGTGGCGGTGGTGGATTTCAGCAAGGAGATTTTTCGGGTTTTGAGGATATCTTTGGCGATATCTTTAGTTCGTTTTTTGGCGGCTCGATGGGGGGAGACCCTCGCCGTGGTCGTGGTCGGGCAGGGAACGACCTTCGCTACGATCTCGAGGTTAGCTTTGAAGAGGCGGCCTTCGGATGTGAGAAGGAGGTTACCCTCTCGCGGCGTACTCGTTGTGAGGAGTGTTCGGGCTCAGGTGCTGCAAAAGGGTCGACGAAAGAACGGTGTCCGCAGTGCGACGGTGCGGGGCAGGTGAGAATTCAGCAGGGATTCTTCACGCTGGCGCGTACGTGTCACGCTTGTGGTGGTGCGGGAGAGGTAGTTAGAAATCCGTGTAAGCCGTGCTCGGGCTCGGGGCTCACGACCAAGGAATCGCGATTGAAGGTCAAGGTTCCAGCTGGTGTCGATAATGGCCAACGTCTCAAAATGCGAGGCGAGGGTGAGCCTGGTCAAGGTGGTGGCCCGAGTGGTGATCTGTACGTGCAAATCGTCGTCGCTGAGCATCCGCTATTTCAAAGGCAGGATGCGGAGACGGTGTGCGATATGCCGATTACATTCTCGACGGCGGTTTTGGGGGGTGAGGTAGAGATTCCATCACTCGATGGGAAGTTAAAGTTGAAAATTCCCTCGGGTACCCCGTCAGGCAAGGTCTTCCGAGTTAAAGGAAAGGGGGTGCCGATCCTCGGTAGTAGCCCGCAGCGTCGGGGCGATCACCACGTTAGGGTGCACGTGCACGTTCCAAAGAAGGTCTCCGATAAAGAAAAGAAACTACTGGAGGATTTAGCTGAAATCCAGGGAACAGTGGTTGATGATGACAAGGGGTTCTTCGATAAAATGAAGGATCTGTTTTCCTAGTTGGCTAGTTGCGGCGTGGCTGACTATAGTTCGATACGTGTATATTCCCGCGCTTTGGTAGCCGTTTATGCGTACGAGTGCCATCCGTATAGTTTCATGTGCTGTTCTAGCTAGCGTGCTCTTCGCCTGTGGGTCGCCCACGAAGAGGCCTGCTGCGAGACGTGCCCCAGAGTCTGTCATCCAGGAAGAACCATCTGAGGCGCTAGCACGACCAATGCCCTGGGAGGTATGGGCGCTTTTCAAGGATCTCGACGGACAAGACCTGCACAACAGAGCGCTGTTACTGGGAGATGAATTACAGCAACGTGGCAAGCGTAACTCAGCATTGGATTCCTATCTGCGAGCTGCCTCAGAGGCTTTGCCGCCAAACGAAAGCGCTGTTGCGGTTCTTCGTGTCGCGAGCCAGCAGTTAGCGCTTGATCAGCCGAAAAAAGCCCTAGCGGCGATCGGAGCGTACTACAAGCGAAGAGGTTTGGGTGAGGCCAATGTCGACGTGCCGTTTGGTTTGGTGCTCGCTTTCGCCTATGGGCGACACGGCGATGTCGAGCAGTCGCTTGCGTGGTTCTCAAAGGTTGCCTCGCAGGGACGTAGTGATGGCCCTGCGGTTCAGGTTGCCCGCAACGGCTTGGGGCTGCTGCTGCGCACCCTTTCGCCTGAGGAATTCGAGCGTGTGGCAACAAATTGGTTTTCGGATTCCTTTGTAAATGAACAGGTGGGGCGTGAGCGACTACGCCGAGCCTCACCCGGATTCACGGTGAGTGAGCAAAGCGCCAAAGAGCCATTCTGGTCCTCGTACGAGATGGTTCAGTCGAGCCAGGTTAATCCTGCTGGTTCGCTTCGACCGACGGATAAGCCAGTTGTAGGAGTAGTGCTGAGCCTCTCAAGTAAATTTGCTGCAATAGGACGAGATACTCGGCAGGGATTGGAACTCGCTGTTGAAAGAGGAAATACGATTGAGCCGAAGATTGAAGTGCTCGCTCGAGATGTTGGATCGGATACAGCAGCGGCTTCGGCTGCGGTACGTGAGTTGGTCACTAGTGGTGGTGCGACGGTGATAGCCGGACCGCTTCTAACAGAGCCATCGGTGGCAGCGGCGCAGACCGCTCGCGAGATGGGGGTTCCTCTCGTGTCGTTCTCAAAGAGCGAGACGTTCTCAACGGGAGGGGGGATATTCAGACTGGGTGCCACCACAACCAGTCAGATCGAAGCATTGGTCAATGCTGCCTACGGCGAGTATCACATTACGCGGTTCGCGGTCGCCTATCCTCAAACGGCGAGTGGCGCAGAGTTTGTTGAGGTCTTCAAAAGAAAATTAGGCTCGCTTGGTCTCACGCTCGAGCTCGAGGTTGCGTACGTGGCAGGCAATGAGGCGTCGATGCTCAACGTCGCCCAACAACTCGATGGTTCGGCCGCTGAAGCGGTGTTGATACCTGACACAATTGAAGCCAGTGAGCGTTTTCTGTCGAGCCTCTCACCGACAGTGAAGAAGCGTATCCGACCCTTGGGAACGGCGCTGTGGGATAACGCGCCGAAGATAGCACGCTCTCAGGCTCTCTTCGAACGGTCGATCTTTGTGACCCCATTTTTTTCACAGAGTGTGCGGCCAGAAGTGCAGCAGTTCGTGGAGTCATACCGCGCCAAGTACGGTGGCGCGCCTAACTTCCTGGCGGCTCAGGGGTTTGACGCTGGCACATTACTCGTGAGCGCACTCCGAATGAGCTCCCAGGCGGGGCGACCGCTTGAGAGGGCCTTGAGTGAATCTGCCCCAGTTCAGGGCGTCACGGGCTCTCTATCAGTGCTGCCGTCAGGCGAGATACAGCGTAGCTTTTACGTTGTTGAAGTTTTGCGAGATTCGTTCCAGGAAAAGCTTCCAAGTGGAGCAGTTACCCGATTTGATCCCTCAGCCGCAGTGGGGCAGGGACCTACGCAAAGCCTAACACCTCGCCTGGGTGATAGTGAGCGAGTAGAAAGCGGCTATTAATCGTAGCTCCTATAACGCCTCTTTGTACGAGTAGATGCACGCGCTGAAGTCTGATAGGAGTGCTTGCGCGAACTGTTCGCATCTCAAGGCGCTCAGTATGTGGTAAGCGGGAAGCTTTCCTGAGAGGACGCCCATGATTTGTGAGTTGTTCAGAGACCGAGAATAATCAGAGCATTGTAGTTTGATATAGTCAGTTTTAGTCCGCTTTCGAAAGAACCCCGAATTTTTAGAGTCCGTTGCATGGTGCACTATCGATAACAAGCGTAGGCTTGAGCATATTTCAAGTAGTACGAAGTGAGGCAGTCGGTATGGAGCGGGAAATTCGTAATTTATTGTGCGGTACGTGGTTAAGTCTGGTGAGTCTCACGACGGGCTGTGGTGGCAGCAGTGATTGCACACCTCTCCTGAATGCCCAAGATCCATCTGGACAGTGGCAGGGTGTGCTTCAGCGACAAGAGAGTGACTGCGGTACAACGAGCCGTGGGATGGACTTTGCGTTTGAGCATCAAGTCGCACTTGACTGCGGAGCCAACGGAGACTCCAGCGTAACCCTTTTCAACGAGGATGGCCTTCATTTCACAGAGACTTCATTTGACGACCTTGGGGGTGGATCGTTTTCGGTCCAAAACCGTAACAATGGAGTTACGATAGACATATCGTATGATAATTTTGATGGTTCCCTCGCAGATGTCACAGAACGAATCCGTATATATTCGAACGGCAAGATCGTGTGCAGCGAAAAGTATACAGGAAGAGCGCGAAGGTAGGGCCAGGCGTCTCGTTCGAAGCCAATAATTCGCGCGTAGCAAATTGCTATTGATAGCTAGTAGTGGCCTTGCGTGTACGACTTTTTCGTTGATGGTGTAGATGACTACATAGCCTGTCTCTGCTGACGTCCTTCAACTCGCGATAATCGGTCTGCGTAGGTAACTGGCAGCGGATCAAGAGACGGTTTATTTCGCGTAGACTTCGATGTAATCGGATTGCGAGACCTGAGAAGCAGTGAAAAACCCGCTTCTACACGTGTAGCCGTGACCAGAGTCGATAGTACCGTTCTGCATAATAGTGCAGAAATCATTGTCTGCACCGTTGACGATCGAAATGTTTAACGGAGGGAAGATCGTGTTGGCGCTCAGGTTGTACGGTGAGCCCTGAAAGCGGAGGTGCGCGTAACTTGAACCGTCAGAGGCTCCATCCCACATATTATTTGCACCCGATTCAAATTTTAAGCAGGCCCCTTGATCGGTAGTAGCGATGACAAAATCACCAGATCGATTCGTCCAGTTACACGTCCGCGCGGTAGATCCTCCCACAAAGCTCGTATACTTCTGGAGGTTCCCACTGAAGTCGCTTACGGAGTTTAGTCCTCTGCCGTTTGCGACGGCTCCCCAGGTCGCAAACCCTTGTCTGTCATTTCCAAGGATATACTTGTGTGCCGTAAGTGAGCCTACTGTCGATAGTGATAAGTATTCAGATGTTGAGGGCACCGTGCTCGTAATATTTGCGTTGTCGGCGAAGGTTCTGGTGATCAGGGTCCAGCCACCTCCTGAGTAGTCCATGTTGCAGAAATGATTCTCTGCGCTCAACGAGCCAGCTCCATCGGGGTCGATTCGATAGACCCCCGTTCCGCGGCTGGCGCCATTTGACAGGATGCTTGCGCACGAGACCCCTTCAGATGAGAGCGATGAGCCGGTAACAGAGACTCGGTGACTTAAGCAGCTTGAAGCGCCAGATGCGCCACGAAACCTGGCGTAGACGGTGGCGGTGCCGTCACCAGAGTTAACAAGAGTCCACGATTTTGTAGCCGCCTTTGTCTCCCATGTTCCGCCTGATGCGCAGCCGGAGGGGTTCGTAATATACATTTCAGTTGCTGTTGGCGCGTACGTGCTGAGCGTAGCTGATGTTCCCGAGTTTGATGAGACCTCTAGAGATGAGGGGCCATTCAAATCGCTGGGTGCTAGGCGTACGCCTCGACCACCGACATTTTTATAGCGAGTTGTATCAGTGCTTGCAGCGCTGCCACGGTCTGAGATTCGCAAATACCCCACGCTATCTAGCCAGCCACCACCTCGAAGGCCGATACCTGCCGCGCTCGTTCCTGGCCACGTGCTTACATCAGGATCCCCACTCGCGTTGAGGGCGCCGTTGCCGTGATAGCGACCCTCAAAGCTCCTCCCTGAACTGTTACCAATTGTTACAGGTCGCTCCCATAGATTGCCCGAGAGTTCCATGGCTCCATAGTAGCCACCCCCAGAAGCTATTCTTGTGGTGACATTGTAGGCAAAGCTACCCACTCGCAAAGGACCTTGCACAGATGCGTGATTACCATAAGCGGCGTTTGAGCCGCTCTGAGCGCGCTCGGCCGACAACCCTCCACTTAAGATGCTTGTGGCC
>OMII01000091.1 GCA_900299055.1 Pseudomonadota bacterium
AGATGTGTATAAGAGACAGGGGTATCCGCGTCAACAATCGACGCTCCCCAGGACTCAAAGAGTTTCGTTACGGCAGACTTACCGGATCCGATACCGCCTGTAATAGCGATGATGATAGGCGAGGAGTTCATGCTGTCTGTCCCGGGAGAGGCTGTAGTTTGTGGTGGGTCGAGGTCATTTCAAGAATTATCTCTGCTTGGCAGCCCCTATCAGATTCTCCGTCGCTCGCCACACAAAACTTATACGAGCCGGCGCAGAACCTTTCTGTGCCAGTTTGCAGCCGGACGTGGGTGTCGGCGGCCCCTTGACGCTACCTCACAGATTTCAGGAATCGCAAGGGATAACGGTTGAAGGTCGCGTGCTACCTGCCGTAAACCTATTGCGATAGGGGGCTCAGGAGACTAATCATGAATGAAGAGGTGCAGTGCCTGTGATGGTTAGCGGTGTACTTTTTCAGACGAGGCAGGCTAGAATCCCCCAGGTGGGGCAGACGGCTCCTTTCAAAGGATGATGTATGGCGGTGGATGAGACTCAAGAACAGCAAGGTGCCGAGGAGCAGGAAAATCAGCCCCTGCGTATTGATGAGGCCTCAGATGAGGCGTCAGTGCGAAGCCGGCCAAAGACAGCAGACGACGACGAGGACGAGACGTGGACTAATCAGCCGTCTTCAGCTCGAGTAGAGGAGGCTGCCTCAGCGGACGATATTGACGAAGAGCCCGAAGAGGAGTTGGAGCACCAACGAGCGCCTCGCAAGGCTATCCAAAATGGTAGGGACGTTATGTGCGAGGAGCTTCCTGACCGCGCACAGCGGGCTGGATTGAGACTCAAGCCATATCTGACTGCGAGCATTTTAGTTGAGCTCACCAATTCGGGAGAGCGATACCTCTTCGATTGGAGGCAAGACGCGCCAAAAGTAAGTGCGGTGCCTCGCGAAGTAGTTGTGAGCGTGGAGGAGGTAGTAGCGGGAGAGACTCCGTCGGACAAGCTCCACGTTGATGCTCATATAGCGCTCTCTGAGCAGCATTTGATGTCTATTCGCTCGGGAGATCTCAATCCGCAGGTCGGTATGCTGACCGAGAAGATTCGTGTGAAGGGTAAGGTTTCCCCGGCCGTATATATCTTTAACTTGGTTGCCCCTCGGTCGAGACCCTAGGCACAGGTGCGATAGGCACCCCTGCGGCGTGCGCAAAGCCCTCATGCCGGGGCGAGAAGCACTGAATCGCAGCAGGAAACGGTTGAATCTTGCGGTCGTACATAGTACACCACCTTTGACGACTCGTGTGTTTGAAACACCCCTGAGACGGCTTTTTCGGCTCGCTTGGGGGAGGTAATTGCAGCGCTACCGCGCCTAGGAACAGGAGCGCGCCGGCTGAATCAGCGGGCGAAAGGGCTCACCGCTACTTCCCTTCGTACGTGTCGCCGACGTTTGAATACCCAAGGACCCAGCGACATCTGAGCTCTATGAACGCCCTTTTGAAATCCGTGCCAGACGATACCGTCTATTCGTTTACCGCCAACTCCGCTTCGTTGATAGACCCTCAGCAAGCCGAACGTTTCGGAGATCTCGACGAAATTCGCTCGATCCAGCGTCAGAGGGTGCTTGATGGACAGCCAGTATGGGACCTTTCGATGGTCAATCCGGATTTGGCACCACCCCGAGTGGTGCTTGACCGGCTGCTTGAATCAGTGACCAAGGTTACAAATCACCGCTATGCAGTTTCGCGAGGTGTGAGAAGGCTTAGAGAAGCGTTCGCAGTTAAATACTCGAGTCGATTTGACATATCGCTGGACCCAGAGACCCAGGTCTGTGTGTGTTTGGGGAGCAAAGATGCCACCTTCCACGCTTTGCGCGTTCTGGTGAAGGCTGGCGACGCAGTGTTAGTTGCTGCTCCCTCCTATCCGGCGCATCCTTCAGCGGTAGCTCTCGCTGGAGCGAAAGCGATACCGTGGCATACTTCTCCCGATCCCATCGAGGCTTCACACAAGCTCTCTGCGTTGTTGAAGGCCTCCGGCTCAAGGGTGGTGCTACTTAATTTCCCAGCTAATCCGACGGGAGCCGTGGTAAGCGCTGATTGGTGGCGAGAGGTAGGTCGGGTGTGCGCCGCGCATGATGCAATTATCATAAATGATTTCGTGTACGGAGAAATGACGTTCTCTGACGGACCTGCGGTGAGTGCTCTCTCGACCGTGACGTCGGGCGCTCGATGTGTGGAAGTGTACTCCCTCTCGAAAGCTTACAGTGTTCCCGGATGGCGAGTAGGGGCGCTGGTAGGTGACTCGGAAGTTGTAGGCGCGGTCAGTAGGATGAAGTCCTATGCGGATTATGGTTTGTTTTTGCCGCTACAGTACGCTGCAACAGTTGCCCTAACGGCATCCGAGGATCTTGTACGGGCAACGACGCAGGTGTATGAGCGGCGGCTCAAAGTGTTGGGCGCGGGTCTGAAGGGACTCGGATGGGACGTAGTTACTCCAAGAGCGGGCGCCTGCTTGTGGGCGCAGTATCCACGTGAACTAGTGGGAGATGTCGCGATAGGTGCCAGTAGTTCGCTCGCAGTTGCCAAGACGATGCTACGTCGTAGTGGGGTTGTTGTGACGCCGGGCATAGTATTTGGGGCGGATTTCGATTCTTATGTCCGCTTCGCTGCGGTGACCACCGAAGAGCGTTTGCGGGAAGTTGTCACGATGATGAGTGCTCCGAAATAGCCTATGTTCATGAAAAGCGGGTGGAGCAAAAGCTTGATTGCGTCATGGGTGAAGAGAGCGTGCATCATGTCCTCGCTGATGTGTGTTGGTGTACAAGGTGCGTTTTCCGAGGATCCTTGCTTCACATCAGCGCAGTTGATCAAAAAGGCGGTCAATCTCGGAGAGGGATCGGACGCTGAAGTCGAACTTTATCAAGAAGCAGCTCGGCTCTGTCCCAAGATGGCAGAAGCGCCTTTCAACTTAGGATTGGCCTACCAGAAGCGTGGCGAGTTGGAGTCAGCCGAGCGAGAGTTGCGCAAAGCCGTGTCTCTTAAGGATGAAGAGTTATTTCGAGTCGGATTGGCGGGAGTGCTTCTGCAAAGGGGAGAGGTCACTGCTGCGCGTGAGCAGTACAACGCCGCTTTGGAGCGAAACCCAAAGAGTATCCCCGCACAGCAGGGCGTAGCGGTTATTCTTGAGAAGCAGCAGAAGTTACCTGAGGCTATCGAGACGCTCGAGCGAGCCGGGCAGGTCGATCCCACAAATGTGGTGACTTTTTTTAACCTCGGTGTCTTGAGTGAGAAGTTGAATCGGTGGGAAGCGGCACTCGCAGCCTACAAGCGGGCAGTTGAGAATGACCCCAAGCATATACAGGCATTGTTCGCTTTAGCGACGGTGCAGGCGCGACTTGGTTACTTGCACGACGCACGACGGTCATTTCAAAGAGCCGCAGAGATGATTCCTGATGATGTACGTGTGCAGGTAGGTTTGGCTGAGGTGTATGAAAAGCTAGGTGAGCACGCTCTGGCTGAGAGTGCGCTTCGCAGAGTAGTTGTCCTCGCTCCGCAAAACACGCTAGCACAGACTAACCTTGGTATTTTGCTCAATGAGATGCATAAGTTTGAGGAAGCGCGCGACATTCTGAAAAAAGTTGCTGAGGTCGATGGCAGTAACGCTCGGGTATGGAGTGCGTTGGGTAGAGCGCAGCTCGAAGTGGGGGATGTCGTCGCGGCAGAAGCCAGTTTAAGGCGTTCTCTGGCCCTCGATGGTTCCAACCCGTTCGCTCACAACAATTTAGGTGTTCTTTTGCAGCGGCAAGGGAAGCGGCGAGAGTCCAGGCGAGAATTTGAGATGGCCCTGCAGTTACGTCCTGAAATGGAGATCGCTCGCCAAAACCTCGACGCCGTCGGTGGTAGTGCGGTGGATTAGGCCACCTTTGACGTTGTTCTATAAAAAACTCCGAAGAAATCGGCAGCTTCGAAAATAGCGATAATATAAGTGTATTCAGCGTTTTAGCTGATTTTAAGATTCTTATACTAAGAACTTCGTTTGCTACTATCCAGGTAGTGCGGTCTTGCAACGCTCCCTATAGTCGTCAGAACGACCCGTTTCGTTGATTGTTGCCGGAGACTGAGCCTTAGCAGGCAAAAAGTCGGGTAAAACAGGCAATAAAGGTTTTACGGCATGGAAGTCGGTAAATTTGACGGTCCCGGTGCAGCGAGCGCTGACTAAAGGGTCCGTCGGTGTTAAGGATAGGGGTTAGGTACTCGCACGATGTCAGCAGTTTTAAAGCTTGTTCAGGCGCCACAGTTTAACGAGGAATTAGAGGTCTCCCTTGAGGGGGCAGCTGGAAAGAGCAATTCACTCCAGTCCGCCTTTTTGTATGCATCACCGTGGCAGCCTCTTTTGGCGCGATATGTCATAGAACGCTTCTCGAAGAAGGGGCAGATCGTGCTCGATCCGTTCTGCTCCACGGGGGTTGTTGGAGTGGAGAGTGCTCTCTCGGGTCGTCCGTTCGTTGGGTGTGCACAGGAACATGGGCTCGTGAAATTATCGAGAGCTCGATTGTCTCCAGCTGATATTGCCGAAGTTGCGCTTCGACTGCAGTTTGTCAACTTCAAGAAGCCCGTCGATATTCGTGGTTTCCGTGATCCGTTCCCGTCATTTTATGACGCGGATACGTTTCGGGAGCTGATGAACTTAAAGGCGAGTGTTCGTGGGACCAGTGATGTCGCAGGAGATTTTATCTCGTTTATTGTGGCCAGTATCTTGCACGGACACACCGCGGGGCATTTGTCTGCGTACACGTCACCGACAGCGGCTCTGACACCTGACGGTCAGAATAGTTTGAATCGCAAGCGAGGAGAAGTTCCTTCGTATCGAGCAGTAAGTGCGCGAGTGTTGAAGAAAGCGGCCCTTCTGTTGAGAGACGGGGTGCCGTCTGCACTACAGGGGTCGCGAATTCAGCGAGACGTATTTTTCGCCGAGCCGTGTGCCTTAAACCCAGTAGCTACGTCGAGTGTTGATTTGGCCGTAGTCGCACCAGAGCAGCCAGGCTTCATTCAGCATGGCCTGCACTCTTGGTTACGTACATGGTGGCTTGGAGTCGATGTGCCAGAGCCTCGCTCAGATTGGGCGGATGGTGTGGAGTGGCAGGGATATGCCAACGAGGTGCTTGTAGAGCTTGCCCGTGTCGTAAGACGGGGTGGAAGAGCTGTTATTCGCTCCGGCCAGGGACGAATTGGAGCTAAGCCAATTAATTACCGGAGTGAGTTAGAGGATCTCGTATCCCGCTGTTTAGGTAAGTTCTGGCGGGTGGAGGGCTCTATATCTGAGCGTTACGTAGATCCTGCACCAGGCTCACGGACTCGGGCGGAGCGCTCGGGCGGGCAGGCAGGTGAGATTCTTGTTCTTAGAAGAGCATAGCTTCACAACATAGCGACCGTCTCACTTGGTTGTGGTATACTAGGCGACGGCAATATGGAGACTACCTCAGTACCACGGGTGATGATCGCGGGCACTCTTCCTGGAGTGGGGAAATCCCTTATCACGACAGGATTGCTTCTCGCTCTCAAGCGTCGTGGATTAGGGGTCTCGGTCGTTACGACTGGGCGTTCGCTCCAACAATCAGTCATTTTTAATAGACTCTCGCGTCGCTTTGTACGATGTCTCGATCACACATTACTTACCCCGCTTCAAATGAGAGCGGCGGTAGGACAGGCGGGGCGTGGAGCAGACCTGGTGTTGATCGACGGTAGCGGAGGTTTGTACGACATAGCCGATGTAAAATCCGGCATGACAGACGCCTCTATCGCTGCTGCCGTGCAGGCGCCTGTAGTTTTAGTAATGGACGCGCCACGCGTGACGCGTAGCCTGCTAGCGATAGTTCAAGGATACACCCAGTTTTCGGAGAGTCCCTGGATTCAGGGGATCCTTGCAAATGGTTTAGTGCCGTTCGCGGGTTCTTCCGCTCTCCAGGAAAGGGCAATGCTTGGTGAAATGCTGACCCAAGCAAGTCTGCCACCATGCTTTGGTTGTTTACGTGCGACGGAGACGACGACGGGGTTGCCACCTTCGGGTAGCTGGCAACAGAGAAATTACACTGCGGTGCCACTGCAGTTTCTAAATGACGTAGAGCGTCTAGTGACTGAACACGTGGATGTAGACGCTATTCTATCTGTAGCGACTACGGCTATGCCGTATCAGTTTGATGATGTTCTTCCGATAGTGCCGTTTAGGCAGTGTCGAATAGCAGTAGCGGATGATAGTTGCTTCGGGTTGTGTTACCAGGATAATGCGGATCTGCTCCGCCTTCTCGGTGCCGAGATAGTGCAGTTCTCACCGCTAACTGACTCGTGTTTGCCATCGGGTATTGGAGGGCTCTATCTGCCTGGCGCGTACCTTAGTGAGTATGGTGAAACAATTGCGGACAACAAGAAGCTTCACCAATCGATTCGTGAGTTCGCCAGCGCTGGTGGGGTTATATACTCAGAAGGAGCAGGCACGGCGTTCTTGTGTGCCAGTTTTGAGTCTGCAATGTCAGGGGTCAAGTATGAGGGTGTAGGCTTGTTGCCCCATGAGGCGATTCGCAGTGCTGATAGTCCACGCAGCCTCGTAGGCAAGCTAGTTGATGACTCTGTTCTTGCTCCTGCGGGCCAATCTATCAGGGGGTTCAGTACGGGAGAGTGGACTTTCAAGCGGGGGGATCATTCGCTAGGAGGGGTGCTTGATGTGATGAGAATCACCGGGCCGTCGGACGAGTCGGTTCAACCTATGGTGTCTCCGACCGCACAAGCGTGTAGCACCCTGCATTTCTTGCATTTCGGGTCAAATCCAGAGTTCGCGCGTGGCATGGTACTGGCTGCAGCGGCACATCAAAAAAGCGCTTCGGCAGGAGCGTCGCGGGCCTAGCGTGAGTTTTTTAACAAAACCAGATAGACTCTCAAAACGCTATGGCAGTGGAGATATCCGGGAATACAAAGGGGTTGGCCCCATCACAAACAAGAGCAGTTCAGAAGCTGTTTCAACGGACGGTTGATCCGACGGAGTTGGTGTCATTAGAGCTAGCGAGAGAGATGGTTTCCCTGGCGGAAAGCCTCCGTCGTCGTGTTGGAGTTCTAATTAACCGGCAAGGACGGATCGAGGAGGTCATCCTCGGAACGAGGGAGATCCTCTACATTCCGGATTTGGGTCGCTACCGTCTTGGTAGAGCTCGTCTCCGTAATCTACGGCTCGTTTTTACCGATTTATCGAAGGACAAAGAGCAGGCTGCCATCCCATTCGACGTGTATGCCGATTTAGAAAGGCTACGACTCGATATGGTGGTGAGTTTGCGAGGCGCTCCTAATCGAGTGTCGATGACCTATGCTTATTTAGTGCCGGCTCGGGGAAGCGACACCGCTGCTGCTGCGACGGAAGAGGTTAAAGATGCAGGAGCGTTTGACGCGAACTTCTTAGAGTTGATCGACTCTGTAGAGCAAAGCCTTGCCTCGGAGGTTGTGCAGCTGTCAGGAAATGAAGTTGGTGCGGTTTTAGTTGGAGTGTACGATTCAAAGGATGATGATCCTGAGACATCGATGCTTGAGCTTCGAGAGCTTGCACGCACTGCTGGCGTTAAGGTTATCGATGAGATCGTCCAGAAACGACGCATTGATCCGAAAACATTCATCGGTAGTGGAAAACTTCAGGAATTGGTTCTTCGCTGCCTTCGCTCCGGCGCGGAGGTGCTGATCTTTGACGCTGAATTGAAGCCATCACAATGGCGCTCAATTACGAATTCAACAGAGCTCAAAGTGCTTGATCGAAGTATGCTTATCCTCGATATTTTTGCGCAGCGCGCGCAAAGTAGCGACGGACGCCTTCAGGTAGAGCTAGCCCAGCTAAAATATAATTTGCCACGACTGGTGGAGAAAGACGCCGGCCTTTCGAGGCTCTCTGGTGGTATAGGCGGAAGGGGGCCAGGAGAGACAAAACTTGAGCTTGGTAGACGCCGCATCCGGGACCGGATCGCAGAGCTTGAGCAGCGTTTAAGCAAGGTACGAGAGTCTCGAGATTTTCGACGTGGTCGACGTCGAGAGAACCAGCTGCAGCTTGTTTCTATAGTTGGCTACACAAATGTTGGAAAGTCCACGCTCTTTAACCTTCTAACGGGTAGTCAGGTAATCGCCGAGAACAAACTCTTTGCGACACTCGATCCGAGTCAGCGGCGACTGTTTTTACCGGCCTCAGAAGAGGAACAAGCATCTGGAAAAAGCGGGAGAACGGTTATTGTGAGCGACACGGTGGGATTCATTCGCAAGCTGCCTCAGGAGCTGGAGACAGCATTCCGGGCGACACTGGAAGAATTGTACGACGCTGCTTTGTTGGTACACGTGGTTGATGCATCAGATCCGGATGCGGTGAGGAAGTATACTGCGGTCAGAAAAATTTTAGATCAGATGACATTAGGAGATGCCCCAGAGCTGGTGGTGTGCAACAAAATCGACAAAACTAGCGACGAGTCCGTTGCGATACTATCCCGAGAGTTGCAAGGGATTGGAGTGTCGGCATCTAAAAAGATCGGCATCGCCGAACTCCTTTCTCGAATTGATCGGCTCGTGCCCACAGTGGTGCGAGAAACTCAACGAGTGGCTGAGTAGTCTTCGAATTGAATCCGTAGCCCATCATATCCAAGATGAATGCCGTCCGGTAATTGACGCGATACTTGTTCGTACTCAACTGTATGTGTGGTGTGTATCAGGTACGTTGTTTCCGCTCCGAGATTTTTTGCGATATCGATCGCTTCATGTATGGAGTTGTGAGTGTTGTGTGACTCCCACCGCAGGCCGTCTAAAAAGAGCACTTTGACGCCCTTTAGAATTTCTCTTGCTCGCGTAGTTAAACCCTTGCAGTCGGTGGCATATCCAAGCTCACCGACACGGAATCCAGTGACAGTTACGTCGCCGTGAGGCAGGGGGAAATAAGAGAAGCGAGTGCCGTAAATAGCGCCCTCATCGTTTGGTGAGATTTCTCGCAGGTCTAGTTGAGCGACGAGTCCGCCGAGATATTTCTCGTTAGGAGAAAAAATGTAGGGGAAGGCGTTTCTGATGCCTTGAAGTGTATCGGCGCTTCCATAGCATGAGATTCGATTCTTATGCGTGAAGTTAAATGCGCGTAGGTCGTCTGTCCCTAAAATATGGTCGGCGTGCGCGTGTGTGTAGAGGACAGAATCAACTCTGTGGACTTTGTGAGTTAAGCATTGATGCCGTAGGTCTGGCCCCGCATCGATTAATAGGCACTCACCTGATGCAAATGTGATGAGTCCCGATGTGCGATTGCGAAAATTGCGCGGATTGTCCGAGCTGCAGACATCACAAGGACACCCAGGGAGCGGGACTCCGGTTGACGTTCCGCAGCCAAGCAACAGGAAGTCATGACGCATGGTGCTTAGCGTGATTTTTTATTTATAAAGGACACTCGCAAAGAGTGGAGTACCTCTTCTAGGAATCGAACTTCCTCGGAGGCAAGATTTCCCCGTGTGCGTCGCTGGAGCATCGACAAGATGTCGATGGTCTGACGGGCGCTTTCCATATCAAGAGGGATATCCATGCCGTTTGGCGCTGGCATCTCACCCATTTGCACCAGCGCTTGAGTGGCAAGAGACATGATGAACGAGTTGAACGCTACTGG
>OMII01000092.1 GCA_900299055.1 Pseudomonadota bacterium
ATATCCCTCATCGCGGTAGTAAATGCCCTGCCCTACACCCAGGTAAGCTTAGTGTATCCGGTCATGGCCCCTCGGTTATCGAGCGACTTCGGAGTACGAAACCATCCAATACGCAAGCACCGCGCGCACCATCACGGTGTTGATTTGGCCGCACCTCTGGGAGCTCCGATACGAGTCATAGCTGCAGGGCAAGTCGTCTACGCCGATCCTCTTGGCGGATATGGGAAGGTTGTTGTCGTAAGACACAGCTCGGGTCTGACAAGTCACTACGGCCACTGCAACTCGGTTGCTGTGTCGATCGGTCAAGTGGTAAAGCCTGGTGATATCGTTGCAACGGTCGGTTCGACAGGGCTGTCGACGGGACCGCACCTTCATTTTGAAATTCGGAAGAACGGCAAGCCGCAGGACCCTGAAAAGTACCTTCCAGGGCTGGACGCACCGTCAGCTGGTTAATCACTCTCATCCCGCAAATTTTGCCTCCTTCCTCGAGCTACGTTTGAGCATACTTTTCTTCTGCGAGAAGCTCTTATTGCACGCCAAGTGCCTGATATGGCGACACAATTAATATGCGAAATAGATCATTGTCTAGGTCACATTTCGTCTTCATTCTGTCATACCACTTGTACAAACTGGGACGCGTGATTCGCGTCGATATGAAAAGACAAAACGTAAACGTAAAAATTAACAACTGGAAATAAGGTTATGGTAACTAAGATTCGTTCAATTATCGCAAAGGCTCACGAGGCAACTGTTGATGTGGCGCGCAAGGCGTCGCTTGTAGCGACTACTCCGACAGAGAAGCAGGCTCAGATGATCCTTTTCTCGGCAGGTATTATTTGTTTGGCTGTAGCGCTGTCGCATGACGCCTCGGCGCAGAATATGCAGGGGGCTTATGGCGGGAGGGCTAATTTTGATGACGCTCGTATTGCCAACGCGGTTCAGACCGTGATGCGCTTTCTTGAAGGATCATTCGGAGCGTTAATCATGGCTGCTTCTGGACTTGGAGCTATCATGAGCGCGGCGTTCGGACAGTATAAGATGGCTTTGAGCTGTATGGTGGTAGCGGTTGGAGCTTTCATCCTCCGTTCGATGATGAACACGTTCTTCAACGTGCAGAGCATCAGTAACGACAGCCTTAACCAATAATTAAGTGTAGTACGCCAGCCCTAGAGGATGGTTTGTACGTAAAGGGCGCCGGGGAAACTCGGCGCCCTTTTTAATTGCACCGAACCGGGATTAGTAAGAAAGGCAGCTCCCTATTGCTGTTGTTGAACTGCAAGTTTTGCCATCAACGCTTTAAGGCATCCATCATCCTTTTCAACCGAAAGGCGTTTCTTGAGAAGTGCCCTATCGTTCTCCACGTCTGGATTCAGCTTGCCGTAGGCAAGTACTCGCGCAAGGGGCTCTGGATGATTTGCCAATAACTCAAGTAATGGAAAGGGAGCGCGCCACGAACTACGTCTCAGATATCGAGCTGCTTCGAGGTTAAAGATGTCTGAGGTGTCAACGTTAGAACGAGCCACTAAGAGCAACAGCACTGTGTCTGCATTCGGCGAGAGTTCAAACCATTTTGCGAGGAACTGAGCGGTTGACTGAGGCGGAGCTCGAAGCGTGGCTAGTAATGCGATCGTCTGCTCGCGAGAGAGTGCGTTGGCGTCGCTACTAAGTGTGACGAGGACTTTTTCAGATGCTTCGGAGAAGAACTTTTTTCTTAGCATTCCAAGCGCAAAAGCCCGAACGTCCGGTAGTGGAAATTTGAGAAGATCGGAGTACTGGGCGAGATCGAGCTCTGACTGAGTAGATCCGCTTAACAGTAGTTCTAGCTTAGTGATCGCTGGCACTCGCGTCCACGAGGCGAGATCTTCGATGGCAAACCAACTCGCGAGTGTGCCAAACGAATCACCTCGATCCCTCAGAGCTACGAAGAGTTCCTCTGCCCCGGTTGAGCTCTTTCGTACGATTGGCAATACCAACGCAGTGAGCGCTCTAGTCTTCGTCTCGTCAGTCGCGAAGTTCATCAGACCTTCAAAGGCTGTAGCCCTCGGGTCGCCTGTGGCGATAGTAGCAAGACCGATACAGGCAGGATGTCCTACCGTCGTAATACCCAGCTTCTGCAGATCAGTGAAGAGCGGTCCGAATGGAGCTGGCAGGCTAGCGAGTGTGCTGATCGACAACGCCTGGAGCTCCTTACCTGAGTTCATTGGCTGCGTCTCTCCGGCGACGGCTAAGATGACTGCCGGATGGAGGGCCTTTAATGGCGGAATGGTCTTAGCACCCTCTGGGAGTAGCTGGGTCAGTGCGAGTGCCGTAGCAGCTCGCACGTCATCCTCCGACAACTGGTCGCGCCACAGCTCATCAAGCGCCACACGTAATAACCTAGCTCTGACTCCTTCCGGATTCGCTCCCCCGAGAATGTCTGCCGTTATTGCATTGGTCGCTGCGGGGTCGCTTCGTAGAATCGCAGCGCGCGCAACGACAAGCATTCGCGGTTTCTGATGACTCGCCCACTCAGCGTCAAACTCCACCGAATGGTCAGCGACCAATCCTGGAATGCGTTTAGCTATCGAATAGTAGGCAGCTGGATAGCGTTCTTTTCCGAGGTACGCGGCTGCCGCTACAAGAAGAATCAAGGCGAGCGGGCCACCGAGGCCGCCCCTCGCCTTCGGCTGGGATGGAGTGTCAGAAAACTCATCTACGTCGACTCGTGCATCTCTAGGCGGGGCATTAGACCGCAAAAGTTTTCCGGGAGACGCGCGGGTGCCGGTTTGTTGGGATTCCGTGGCGTTAGTGCGATGTGGCTCTTCTCGGACCCCGAAAGCCACTGCTACCTCGGCTAAAGGCGGGCGATGGCGCGGCGACGGGAGGAGGAGCTGCTCCACGACAGAACTCTGCCGAGGAGATAAAGAGTCCCCCAGCAGGGTTCTAATCATTTTACCGAGCGCGAAAAGATCGGCAGTTGGCTCCGGCGAGACCCCAAATGCAGACTCAGGAGGTAGGTATGGATCGCTCGTTACGTGAACGGCCCCCATGAGCGGGTCAAGCATGGACAGCTCCCCTCGCGTAAACGCCAGGTTTGCTGGCGAGATGTGCCCATGTGCCATACTGCGACGAGAGAGGGCGGAAACGCCCTTGATGAGAAGTCGTACTATTTTCTCGAGCTCCTCCCTCTGGGTAATCGTTCCCTTTTCCAGGTCATCTTGCAGGGTGGTCGTGACAAAAGGCCTGAGGATGAAGAATTGCCGATCGTTCGGTATCCTGTGCACCTTTAGATCGGCGTCGAATAGCCTTGCAAACCCCTCGAGGTCGCCGGCTAATTGCCGAGTTCTGGACTCTTCGAAGTGTGGCGAGAATCGCATAATGCTGACATTACCGTCGAGCAAGACAATGGGCCGCACGTCCCATGATTCCCGGCCGAGCACTACGTTAACACAAACTGAACCCTTCGGGAGAAAACGGGCATAGTCCTGGAAGGTGGCCTTCTGGGATTCGTCAAGTGCTTCAGGCGATAAGAGTCTCACTGATACAGTTCCTTGGGTGCAGCTGGTCGAATGGAGTCTGCGAGAACTCTTATAGTCCCCGCTCAGCCACCAGTTTCGCCATCTCCTCACGGAGGATTGGTACTATCTCATCGTATGAGAATTGTCCGAGGAGAGCACTCCCCTTCTTGAGGTTAACGTGGCTGGGGGCGCACCACAAACCGAGGTCTGCATCGTCCGTTTCGCCCGGTCCGTTCACGCGGCAACCCATCACCGCTATGGTAAGCTTTTTAGCAGCGAATTCCTGAGTCATCTGCCTCACTTTTTGGGCGAGATCAACGAAGGCCTCGTTCTCAACGCGTGAGCACGAAGGGCATGAGATGATGTTTAAACCGTCGTGCTCAAAGCGAGGAACAGATCGAAAGCGACCGGCATTGACGTCCTCGACAATCTTTTTTGCCAGTAGTACCTCTTGGTGTTTCTCGGAATGAGGGAGCGTCAGAGAGACGCGCAGCGTGTCGCCGATTCCTCGCGCCAAAAGGTTTTCAAAAGCGACTCGTGTCTTCACCTCACCCATCGGAAGCATCCCCGCCTCGGTTACGCCGAGGTGGAGAGGAATCTCTGGAAATGCCTCGGCGAAGCGAGCGTTTATCTCGAGTACATCATTCGGGTCCGAGCTTTTAAGCGAGACGACGTAGTTCGTAAAGCCCAGGTCCTCAAGATAGCCAACGTGTTCCTGGGCTGACATCAGAGCGGCCTCAATCGGATCGTCTTGGACTCCTGCTTGAGCTGGATCTATCGACCCGAAGTTGACCCCGATCCGTAAGGCGAGGTCGTACTCGCGGGCGGTGTCGACGATAAACTTGACCTTCTCACGGACAGGCGTGTCCTTCTCGTGGTGAAAAAGGTGTCCCGGGTTGTAGCGAATTTTCTGGACGTATGGTGCAACGGCTCTGGCCAACTTGTAGCTTTCTTGCAGGTCCACCACCAACCTTGCGTCTGTTTGCTTGCGTATTTCTGCGAGGGCCTCCACATCACGGCGACTGTCGATAGCGATCCGAATGATGTCGGCTCCGTGCTCCTGAAGCAGCTGAATCTGCCGGTTGGTGGCTTCGAGGTCCTGGGTCTTAGTGGCGCACATTGATTGGACAGAAATAGGCCCGGCGCTTCCAATGATGAGGTCACGCACCCTTACCGATCGAGTCTTTCGTCGAGCTATCTTCGGGCGTCCGTTGATAGTCGCCACGAGCGCTTGGTTGTTGTCATTGTTCATATGAAACTAGTACCCTTTTCTACGACAGCCATCGGACCAGGGTTTGATCGTGTGCGCAGAAAGTGCCTACAACGGTCTTTTTCCCCTGGTGGCGAGGGTAAATTGTTGTATAATCAACGATTTAAGGCAACCCGTTGGATGCCGGAATCCGCCAAATGTTGTGGTAATTGATTGATTTTAGGTGCTTGATGCTTTCATATCGCCTTCTTTTGATTGGCTGTGCTGTGCTCGTTGGAGCGTGGGTGCCATCGTCACGAGCCGAGAGCAGTGAGGCTCCCGAGGCGAGTTTTTCACCGACCTGGAAACTCTTGCGTAACGAAGCAAAGCAGCAGTTTATCTCGGGCTATTTGTTCGGCTGGCGAGATGCAAAGAAGGTGACCGATATCGCAATTGAGTACGTAAAAGAAAATCCGACTAATGCAGTGAACGGGCTTGAGCGGGTGCGAGGTATCTACGACATGGAGGGCCTTACCGCAGAGAGTGTGGTCCGAGAGTTGGATAAGTTTTTCTCGGAATCCGACGGAAAAGACGCCACGCTGTCGCAGGCAGTAACTGCAGTTCGATCGAGGATGGGGAGGTAAGTATGGCAGATGTTGAGCAGCTCGAAGAGATCTTCGCTAGAATAACTGAAGAGTACGAGGAGCCGGTTCCTATCGGTGGTCGGTGCGAGAGCCGAATATTTTATCGGGTAGAGGACCTCAGTGAGTCTGACCTTAATGCGTGCGCGGAGTATGTTGCGGAGCGGATTCGAAATGTAGTCTCCCCTTCCAAGCCGCAGCTGTTTCTCAAGCTCCCGGGAGGCTACTCGTTTTTTGCAGAGCGCCTGTGCGCGGTCTATTCCGAGCTGTACAATAAGGGCCATGAGGTTCCGCTGGAGCAGTACATCGAGAGCAAGATGGCAAACGGGCATGGTGAGAAATATAAAGGGTACAATTCAATCCTTGTAACCGATGTAATAACCACCGCTCGCTCGAGCTTAGAGGCTCACACCCGAGCTACGTTGAGAGGTATTCCTGTTCTATGCTGGGCTACGCTGATCGATAGAACCTTTGGTCCCGGTCCGGTGCCAGTCGTGTCTGCCTTTACAGGCGCTTCAGTTCGAGTCCTGACAAAGATTGGCTAGCTTGGTCAGCTGCAGACATTTCGGGATGTCTACGCCATCTGTACGGCCGACTTGTCTGGCAGCCTGATAGCCAACACATTCTCTGAGCTCAGTGGTTGATTCTTAGCGACGCTTGAGGGGGATAACCTTACCCGCTCCAACAGCCATCTTGGGCTGTGCTATCGGCTGCGGGATATTGTCTGCGACTGATTGCTCATCTAGGAGTTCAATTGTAGAGAGAACCGTAGCGCCCTCTTCGCTAAGCTCTGCGGCCGGTCGAACCACACGACTGCGCTTGATGAGTAAATCAAGCTCATGGTGAGCCGCCTGCCCTGCCTGGACTCGTGCCTTTAGGCTGACTAGATTCGCGGCGAGACCGCTAGCTTTGATGAAGTCGCCCCGCTCAGCTGATGCTATTAATTCGCGCTGCTGCTGAACTAGTTCACTCTCACTGCCTCGCCATAGCGACTGAAACTCGTTCCGAAGTGCGAAGACGTCGTATACGAGCTTTTTGGTGCTTGGTGAATCTGCTGATTCCGTTAGTTTACGCAGAAGCAGGCTGTTAATCTCCCGCCACTCAGCGACCTGCGCTGCAGATAATTCTGCCGAAGTTCCCTCTAGGCGAACGATCGATTGACTTCCTGAATTGTTATAAAGGCGCAGGGCTCTACGACTCTTCTGAATGAGTGCCAACAACCGTGAGCGAAATGATTCCGATTCCATACCCTACCGACCTGAAACGTAGAGACGCAGGTTTACCAGTGAGTTAGAGGCAAATCAACCTTAAAATACGGAACGATGTCTCATTGTTGCAGGGGGTTAGACCCTGCGCAATACCCGTTACGAACGTCCCGACCTTGCGGGCGCTTTCTCACTCAGCTAGGGCATGGAAATCAAGCGACTTCCAACGCTCTTTGATGAGGGAATAGAGCGTCGAGAACGTTCCCTGTTCGATGGCCTCACGCACCCGACTCATGAGGGTCAAGTAGTGTGAAAGATTGTGAATGCTCGCCAGCTGTGGCCCTAACATCTCCCCCACCTTAAAGAGGTGATGAATGTAGGCTCGCGAGTGTGTTCTGCAGGCAAAACACATGCACGTTGGGTCGATTGGACCAGAGTCCTCGGCGTAGCGGGAGTTCTTGATATTGAAAAAGGGAGGATCATCCTCGATAAAGACTCGACCCAAACGGCCGGAGCGAGTCGGCATGACACAATCAAATATATCGACCCCATGCGAGACGGCTTCGACGATATCCTCTGGAGTTCCAACGCCCATCAAGTATCGGATGTGGTCGGACGGAAGTTGGTCCGGATGGTAGCGAAGGACCTCGTACATCGCTCCCTTAGGCTCTCCAACGCTCACGCCACCTATAGCGTAGCCATCGAACGGAATCTCCGAGATCTGTTGAGCTGATTTAGTTCTGAGCTCCTGATGACAGCCCCCCTGAGTGATGCCAAACATACACAGCTCTGGATCAGTACGTGCCTCCAGAGAGCGACGCGCCCAGCGTACCGTCATATCGAGCGAGCGGTTGAATGCGTCGAAATCCAAATTGCTTGCAGGACACTCGTCGAGTGCCATGGCGATATCGACACCCATGGTCTGCTGCACCTCAATCGACTTTTCGGGCGAGAGGAACTGCTTAGACCCGTCGAGATGGGAACGAAATTCGATGCCCCGCTCAGTAATTGTTCGGATACTCTTGAGGCTGAAAACCTGAAAGCCCCCAGAGTCACTCAGAATCGGCCCCTTCCATCCCGTAAAAGTATGTATTCCACCGAGTCGGCTTATCCTCTCGTGACCTGGACGCAGCCAGAGATGGTACGTGTTAACCAACATTACTGACGCTCCGAGCTGCTCAAGTCGCTCTACGTCGACTCCTTTAACAGACGCTCGAGTACCGACCGGCATGAACGTTGGAGTCTGGAACTCCCCCGACCGGGTTCTAAAAGCCCCACGCCGAGCTTTGCCGTCTAGTTTTATTAATGTGTATCGCTTTGTCATAGAATGAACATTCCGTCTCCGTAACTCAAAAACCGGTAGCGTTCCGAGAGTGCTGACTCATAGGCTCGCGAGAGAAGCTCTCTTCCAAGAAGTGCCTCAACCAAGAGTAGATGCGTTGTCCCTGATTGATGAAAGTTCGTCACAAGCGCGTCGACCAGCGCAAAATTCGATCCCGGCTGAATAAATAGCTCGGTCTCGCCCGTAGATGAATCGCCTCGAGCGCGTGCAGCGCTCTCAAGAGCGCGAACTACCGTAGTTCCAACCGCAATAACACGATTACCGGCGGCTTTTGCCTCTAGGAGGCTCTGAACGAGCGCGTCCGGAACGTGAAATTCCTCAGCTCCCGGGGGGCGCAGCTCGCCGTTTACCAGGACCGGCTGAAAACTCGCTGCCCCTACGTGAAGCGTTACCGTATCAATGCTGCAACCGACAGTGCTACGGATCGTGTCTACTAAGCCCTCTGAGAAATGCAATGAGGCTGTAGGTGCCGCTACCGAACCGGCGTGCTCTGCGAAGATACTTTGGTAATCAAGCCGATCTTGCTCATCGGCTCGCCCCTTTCGAATGTATGGGGGAATAGGCATAGAGCCTAGGGACTCGATTAACTGAAGCGTACGTTCCCTAGAGGGCGTTTGAAACTTGATACGGATTCGATCGGGTCGATCAGATGGCAACTGAATAGCCCGGAGATCGTCTCCGAATAGTAGTTGTTGAGCCCCCCGTATCCGACGCATCGGGTAGCCGATGGCAGTCCACTCATTAGTCGCAACCTCACGAAGGAGCACGAGCTCTACTTGAGTGCCTGACTCCGAGTCGAGCCGTGGGTAAAAGCGCGCCGGTATGACTCGAGTGTCGTTAAAGACAAGCCTATCGGTAGGGCGAAGAAGCGCTGCAATGTCAGCAAATGATCTGTGATAGAGCTGGTTGGTTGCGCGGTCCACCACGAGCATTTTAGCAGACTCAGGTGGATAAACCGGCCGCTGAGCTATCTGCTCGTCTGGTAGCGCATAGGAGAAAGGTTCGATAGTCACAGCTACAGCACGCCGAACGAGTTACGACTTCGAAAAAGCCTTCATGAACTCGATCGGAATTGGGAATAGGATCGTCGAGTTGTTCTCTGAAGAGATCTGCTTAAGTGTCTCAAGGTAGCGGAGCTGGAGAGCGATCCCCTCCTTTGACATAATCCCAGCAGCAGCCGTGAGCTTCTCAGCGGCTTGAAATTCGCCCTCGGCTTGAATGATCTTAGCCCGGCGCTCTCGCTCAGCCTCCGCTTGCTTTGCCATCGCGCGGCGCATCTCCTGAGGTAGGTCTATATCTTTGACCTCCACGCTTGTCACCTTTATTCCCCATGGATCGGTCTGACGATCAAGGATTTCTTGCACTCGATGGTTGATCTGGTCGCGCTTGGACAGCAAGTCGTCGAGGTCTGCTTCACCGCAAACACTGCGCAGCGTGGTCTGCGCGATCTGACTCGTGGCGTAGAGGTAATTCTCTACTGTAAGAACGGCTTGGGCGGGATCAACAACCCGAAAGTAGAGCACCGCGTTGACTTTTATCGAGACGTTGTCGCGGGTGATGATATCCTGCGGCGGAATGTCCATCGTAATGATGCGCTGGTCTATTCGAATAAGCTCGTCGATGAAGGGAAGAATAAACCGAAGTCCTGGCTGCTTAAGGCCTCTAAACACACCGAAGCGAAGGACTACTCCGCGCTCATATGCCTTGATGGAAAAGGCACTAAAATAGGC
>OMII01000093.1 GCA_900299055.1 Pseudomonadota bacterium
AGCTTGGGCTTAGTAGCCTCTCGTACCAACGCCTGCTGAGCCTGCTTCTCTGCCGGTGTATCTCCGCCGAATACAATTTTCGTTCCTGAAGATGACTGACCAAATGCATTCGGCACGATGCCGCTCACGCAAAAATTACTTGCTAGGATCGCTGCAAGTAGGCGCGGCAGGACACAGAGCGATACGGAAAAATAACGGGGAGTACGGGTCTTCACTCCGTTACCTTAACGAGCGAAACGACCTGGCGAAAGGGGTTAGATTCCGAATCCGAAGTTTCTAAGCAGTGTGCCCAATTCGTCCCTCATAGCCGTACGAGAGACGATTCGGTCTAGCATTCCATGCTCAAGCAAAAACTCGGACCGCTGAAACCCCTCGGGCAGCTTCTGCTTTATAGTTCCCTCGATCACGCGCGGGCCCGCAAAGCCGATCAGGGCATCGGGCTCGGCGATAATCAGGTCCCCCAGCATCGCGAGCGAAGCAGCAACTCCACCCGTCGTGGGGTCGGTAAGAATTGAAATGTACGGGATATGGCTCTGTCCGAGTTTAGCTAGAGCTGCACTCACCTTTGCCATCTGCATCAGGGAAAACAATCCCTCCTGCATCCGAGCCCCTCCGGAAGCTGAAATTATGATCACTGGGCGTTTCTCGCTCACACCCAGCTCGATGAGACGAGCTAACTTCTCTCCGACAACGGACCCCATGCTGCCGCCCATGAAGGAGGAGTCGAACACTCCCAGCATAACGGGGATGTTCAGAATGCGCGCACGCCCTGTGATCACCGCCTCTACAGATCCGGTCTTTTTCTCGGTATCTTTGAGCCTATCTTTGTATTTCTTCTTATCCTTAAAATTAAGCGGGTCAACTGACCGAAGATTGCTATCCAACTCGATAAACGAGTGTCGATCGACTAAAATGGGAATGCGCTGCCGCGCGGTTAGTCTGAAATGATGCGAGCATTTTGGACACACGCCGAAAGCCCTACGAAGGTCTTTCGTGTACAGTATAGCCTCACACTTTGGACACTTGGTCCAAATATCATCCGGAAGCTGTAGGGGTTCTGCGACGTCGACTGTCTGCTTCGGAGCCTTACTTCGAGTGAACCATCCCATGAGATTACGACCTCTAAAACATCAAAACGCCTTGGGCTCGCTGCCCAACTAACTGGCCGCTAAAAGTAGCAGATAGCTAAGAGAGGAAGCAACCACTCCTCGACGCCCAATAAGTCTGGTGCATACAACACCTTAGCCGGACATAGCTGATTGACCCGTTGTACACTACCCCGTACGCTCTAGCCTAGTAACAGTTCCGGAGTTGATCAATGAGCGCGCCAACACCTCTCACCGACCTAGTAACCTACCTCAACAACGAGCTGCAGGTGTCTGCATACAACGACCTAGCCTTTAATGGGCTTCAGATCGAAAGCGCGCAATATCAGGTCCACACTATTGGCTTTGCCGTCGATGCCGGCATTTCTGTACTAACCGAGGCTGCCAATCGAGGGTGCCAGCTTTTGGTCGTCCACCATGGCATCATGTGGGGAAAACTGGAGCCTTTCGTTGGCTCACTTGCTCGAAAGCTAGCCCTCTGTTTTGAGCGAGGCCTCTCACTGTACGCAGCACACCTCCCGCTCGACGGACACCAGACACTGGGCAACGCTGCTCAGCTAGCCAAATATATTCAGGCGTCAGAGATTTATCCCTCCTTTGAATATAAAGGAAGTCCAATCGGCGCAGTCGCAGTACTTCCAGCGCCACGATCGCTGGGCGATATCGCTCAGGATCTTGCTCGATGCGAAGGGGCCCTTACTCCTCCACTAACGCTGCCGTTTGGCCGGCCACACGTGCAAAAGATTGGAATAGCGACCGGCTCAGCCTCCAGCCTTATTCCAGACGTCGTCGCCAAAGGCCTAGACCTACTAATTACAGGTGAACCGAAGCAGGAAGCTTACCACCTCGCCAAGGATCTCGGATGCTCCGTCATCTGTATGGGTCATTACGCAAGCGAGACCTTCGGAGTTCGGGCCCTGGAGCGTGTACTTGCGGATCGATTTGGGGTAAAAACAGAATGGATTAGCGAGCCGACGGGGATATAGCCCCCATCTACACAGCCCCCTATTGCGAGGGACACTGGGGTGCTCGCGGCAATTTTTCAACGAGACGAAGAGGAATCAAGCACTATGCAGCAGCTACAAGACCTAAGTTTTACGGGAAAACGCGTCCTCATTCGAGCGGACCTCAATGTCCCGCTCAATGAGTCACTTGAGATAACTGACGACAATCGCATCAAGCAGTTCTTGCCGACGCTTCAGGCGGTCCTTTCTGGGGGCGGGCGCGCCATCCTAATGTCCCACCTAGGAGAGCCGAGTGGTGTAGACCCGAAGTTCTCACTCCGCCCTGTCGCCCGCCGGCTCGCTGAACTGCTCAACACCGACGTGCTGCTGGCACCTGAGTGTGTCGGCGCTGAGGTGACACGACTCGTATCGGAGCTGCAGAACGGGCAAGTCCTCTTGCTTGAGAACTTGCGTTTCCATCCAGGAGAGAAGAAGAACGACCCTGAGTTTTCTGCGCAATTGGCAAAACTAGCAGAGATATTCATCAGTGACGCTTTCGCTACCGCGCACCGAAATCATGCATCGATGGTGGGAGTGCCCAAACTCTTCAAGATTAAAGCCGCTGGACTCCTCATGCAGAAGGAGATCAATTATTACAAGCAAGCTCTTGAGAACCCCAAGAAACCTCTTTGTGTGGTTATTGGAGGATCGAAGGTCTCGAGCAAGCTAAACGCACTGGTGAACCTCGCGACAAAGGCCGATAAATTGATTATCGGCGGCGCAATGGCAAACACCTTTCTTGCCGCTCAAGGACTTCAAATGGGGCGATCCCTCTACGAGCCAGACCTTGCTGGCAAAGCGCTG
>OMII01000094.1 GCA_900299055.1 Pseudomonadota bacterium
CACAAGCTGATTTGCAACAGCGTTTAGTGCTGGTGTGACAAGTGCAGTGAACCAGCCCACGGCGGGGTCGGGATCGTTGCGTCTGACATCTTGCTGTACACCAAGAGCTAGTTCCATAAAGTACAGGTGTTTTACCACGGCCTGGAAACTGAGCAAAGTTTTTTTACACTTCTGTTTTGTGGCAGCCGCCATTACTAGGAGGTGCATAGATCTAGTTGTTTCAACTAGATATGGGCTTCACTGTCCGATATGGGCCGGATCTGTGTGGTTTGCTATGGATCGCAATTGGCCCCCTCATAGCGTGAGTCATGCCAGGGGCTCGGGTTGACCTTGCCGCTAAAACCCGAGTAGACTCGCCGTCTCGTTTGGTTGTGCAGCGGACGCGGTGGGGCGTGTAGCCCGAAGAGATGTCCGAGCGAAGTCGTGAGTTTGCTTCGATGTAGTCACACCACAAAGATCACGTTGGCGTCGCCGGTGAGGTGGCGAGTAGTTAGGTAGTACAGATTATGAAACGCACATATCAACCCAGCAAGAAGAGCCGCAAAACAACTCATGGTTTTCGAAAGAGGATGGCCACGAAGGGTGGACGAAAGGTGATTAATGCCCGACGTGCTCGCGGTCGTAAGCGTTTGTCAGTAACCGCGCCACGCAAGGGTCACTACAAGTAGTCGAGAGGCTCTATTACGCACGGCCCGCAGAGTACAACCAACCGCAAGACGCTTGGCCCAAGCGCGCGGCTGCGGAAGAAAGCAGACATCGAACGTTGTCAGAAGCACGGCGCAAAAATATACGCCAAGCATTTTCTTCTCCTTGTAGTCGAGTCTGGAGCTACGGAAAGTCGGCTTGCCGTGGCGGTGACAACAAAACTTGAAAAGCGGTCCGTAGTACGAAATGGTATCAAGCGGAGAATCCGTCACGTCTTTCGAGAGATTCGCGCGGAGTTCTTCAAGCCGATCGATATTCTAGTGGTTGCTCGTCGCGACATCCAGTCGTGCGCTTTTGCTGATTATCGACGAGAGATAGTGGGCTCACTCAAAGCGCACCACTATTTGCCAAAGCAGTCTGCTGCGTGCAGTTAATGATGTGTGTTGGTGGAGTAGGTATGCCCTTGAGTTCTGACAAGCGTTTGCGCGTCAGGAGGCCGTTGGCGAGGTTTCTTCACGGTGCCTATAAAGCCACACTCTCACGGCTGTTCGGAAGCGCGTGTCGGTTTCACCCCAGCTGCTCTGACTATGCGCTTGAGGCATTAGAGCGGTACGGCTGGATGCGTGGTGCGTGGATGGCGGTGTGTCGATTGGCGCGCTGTCAGCCCTGGAGCCCGGGAGGTGACGATCCGGTTCCGTAAGCGCAGGGTGCGCTGTCAGGGCCATAAAGGCGATACGTCCTTGAAACGCCACCATTCTCTTGCCTCTGACAGCTTTTCCGCTGTACAACTCAGCGGTTAATTTGTTCTCCCTCCTCACAATTAAAAGGGTTCTTACGTGTCTGATAACTCAACGGAAAATAATCAGCGCAGCCTACAAGCAATTATCTTGTGTGTGCTGGTAGCAGTTCTTTACACGCAGTTCTTCATCGCGCCAAAAGATAGAGCGCGCCAGCAGCAGGTGCGCCACCAGCAACTCCAGCAACAAGCAGCACAAGTTTCGGCGGGCGCGACCACGCCGGCTGTTCAGGGAGGTGTCACGGTTGTGTCTCCGCAGCCAGTAGTTCCTACTCGTGCGCATCCAAGTCAGATGGATCTTCAGAAGGCACTCACATCGAAAGTTAACCTGGGGAAGACGGAGGTTTCGTTCTCGCACCTGGGAGCTCGCATCGCACACTACAAGCTCTCATCCTACAAGCTGCATCAGGGCTCTGATGAGGCTCTCGATCTCGTTGATGCGCCAGAAGGTTCGCCGTTGCCGCTCGGAGTGTACGTAGGCACTGAGAGTGATGAGCGTACGGTTTACACCCTTGCTTCCGTTAACGGCTCTGCGCCAGGCACACAATCTGTAGAGCTTGAGGTTCAGCCCGGCTCGGTAGTGACCCTTGATTTCACCGGAGTGCTTCCAAGTGGCGCGGCTATTACGAAGCGCATTACTTTGACGGGTGGAAGCTACCTTTTTCGTGTCGACGTTACGCTTGATCGGCCTGTGGCGGGCGGACAGCCTGTATGGCTTGAGTGGTCACACTTCTACTCGGGTGCGATTGAGAAGGAGCTTCGCATTAAGCACGCGCTCACCTATCTCGATGATCGAAACAAGATTCAACACGTGCAGCTCGATCAAATTGGTGAGGGGGTCCGCGTTTACGGAACGAGCAAGTGGGTTTCCTTGGGAGACACCTACTTCACGAGCGCCATTATTCCAACAACATCGGTTCCAAATACTGAGCTAGGCAGAGAGGGTGACCTCTTTATTGGCAGAGTTGGTGGAACAAGTACTGGTGGAAATTTCCTCTCGTATATTGGGCCCAAGGATTACAAAACACTTGAGGCTGCCGGATATAGTCTTGAGCGTTCAATAGATCTTGGATGGTTCTCCTTCCTTGCCCTTCCTCTTCTCTGGTTATTGCACTTCTTGTATGGGCTCCTTGGAAATTACGGAGTGGCTATCATCGCGCTGACGTTGATCGTGAAGACGGTGATGTTGCCGCTCTCGAAGGCGAGCTTTGAGTCCGCACGCAAGATGCAGGATCTGGCCCCGGAGATTAAAGCCCTCCGCGAACGTATCAAGGACCCGACCCAGCTTAACCAGGAGACGTTTGCGCTGTACAAGCGAAAGGGCGTTAACCCGATGGGTGGATGCTTGCCGGTAGCTGTGCAGATTCCTGTGTTTCTTGGTCTGTACAATGCGCTTTTGAACGCTATAGAGCTTCGGCACGCGCCGTTTGCCTTGTGGATAACGGATCTTTCCTCACCAGAGAAGCTAGAGATCTGGGGTATCGGAGTTCCAGTCATGGTGCTGCTGATGGCAGGCAGTATGATCTATCAACAGTGGACGACGCCTAATCCTTCAGCGGATCCAGCCCAACAAAAAATGATGATGATCATGCCGGTAGTGTTCGCTGGAATGTTTATCGTTTTCCCGATGCCGGCAGGTCTTGTGCTCTACTGGTTGGTGAACAACATTATATCTATCATTCAGCAGCTTTATATGCGCAACGCCCAGAAGGGCTCGGTGTATGTTGGAACGATGGTAGCTAGCGCGATTATCTTTGGCGCGGGCTTTCTGCTAACGCTTATCTGATGGAAGAGACAACTATAGCCGCCCTTGCCACCGCTCCAGCACCCGCAGGGGTGGCGGTTGTGCGCGTAAGTGGGCCGAGAGCTCGTTTGGCGCTTAGGGCTATCTTCAACGGTAAGCGTGATCCCACTCGACATCCGCGCACGCTAGTCTACGGCGAGATACTTGATTTTAAGACCTCGGCTCCCATCGACAAGGGGCTCGCGGTTTTCATGCCAGCACCGTGGAGTTTTACGGGTGAGGACGTTGTTGAGTTCCAGTTCCATGGAAGCCCGGTGCTTGTGCAGCGTGTGCTGCGCTCACTCTACGCATATGGGGTGGTTCCAGCCGCAGCCGGCGATTTTACGAAGCGGGCATTCTTAAACGGCAAAATGGATCTAGCACAAGCGGAAGCCATAGCTGACGTGGTTAGTGCCAAGAGTGAGGAGGAGTTGCGTTTCGCGGGTGAGCAGCTCAAGGGCCGTTTGAGTCAAGCGATAGTCGCTGTAGGAGAGCCCTTGCGAGATGCGCTCGCAGAGCTCGAAGCGTCGATTGATTTTCCGGAGGAAGATATTCGACCAGACGCGCTGCACGATATTGGAGCCCGAGTTTCAGTAGCGCGCGCGAAGATAGAGCAGCTCCTTTCAACGTATGCTTTTGGCTCGCTAGTCAGAGAGGGTGTGCGAGTGCTTCTGTGCGGTAGACCGAACTCGGGTAAGTCGAGCTTGCTTAATTTATTGTTGGGAAAAAGAAAAGCCATCGTGTCAGATATCTCTGGAACGACGCGAGACCTCATCGAAGATGAAGCTTCTCTCGCGGGCCATAAATTTGTTTTTTGCGATTCGGCTGGACTCCGTGAAACTGACGATGAGATTGAGAGGATAGGTGTCGAACTTGCAAAAGAGCGTATCCCCTGGGCTGATCTAGTGCTGTTTCTGGTTGACGCTACCGATAGTGCCGGTGAGTGGAAAGACGCCATGCGACTTCTCGCCGAGTCTAAGAAACGTGTTTGGATGGTCGTTAATAAGATCGACCGTAATCCTAACGCCCTTTCGCAAATTTATTGTGACTCAAGTCAGTGTCAGCAAAACTTCTTCATCTCGGCCAAGACCGGAGATGGAATCGGAGCGCTCATTGAAGCTCTGGTTGAGGATGTTGCAAAGCGAATCCCAGAGCGGGGAGAAGCCGGAGAAATAGTCACCAACGAGCGGCACCGTGAATGTTTAGAGCGTGCTGCAGGAGCGCTCGCTCGTTCTCTTGATGGTTTTCAAAGCGGCGGAGTTCCTATAGCTATTATCGCCACAGATATAAAAGACGCCCTCTCTGCTCTCGATGAGATAGTTGGCAAGACCTACACAGAGGATATTCTTGGACGGATATTCTCTAAGTTCTGTATCGGTAAATAAAGAGCCGCGATACCCCGCGCTATTTATAGCTTTCTTACAAAAGCGTCTGACACAGATGGCTCTTGAGAGAGAACCGTATTGATGCCGGCTTCGGCTTGTGCGCGGGAATCGAATGGTCCAACGAGAACTCGGTAGACCTTTCGTCCTAGCACAGCGCCTTCCTGTGTCGATGCATTGCCAGAGCTCTTAGAGAGCGAGTTGTGCATCGAGGTCGCAGACGCACGATTCGCGAATGCCCCCACCTGTATGTACCAGCCCTGACCAGAGCTGGCGGATTGAATTGGCTCTGCTGCGGCACTGTGCGAGGAGGCCTTTGCAGCAAGTTTTGCCGATGCCGCAGGTTCATGGTTCATGACATTGGCGCCACTTGCGTCGTCTGGGGCTGGAAGAGCAGGACTCGTTGCTCCTTGGTGAGCGGCTTTGCCTTCCGCCGCCTCATTTTTTGCAACCTGCACCTTCGTTTCGCCGAGATCGGGTTGCCCCGCCAGTTCAGGAATCATGGCCTGAATATGCTTCGCTCGGTCGATAGGATCGGGATGTGATGACGTAAGACTGGCGAATAGATCGGTTGAAGATTTATCAGCGCCGCTGTCATCACCAAGTTTAAGGAGTGCCTTGACTGCGGCGTCCTTGGGTAGATTTTTGCTAGCCAACAGATGAAGACCGTATTCGTCGCATTCCGTCTCGTCGGCTTGAGAGAACTGTCCATTAATGACCTCTCCCGCGATTTTAGCTGCAATGTCACCACCAACTACGGCAGCGACGCCTCCAAGGGAGGAGCTCGTGGTCGCCTTTGCGGCTGTATTGGCCGCCTTGATTGCAGCACTCGAAGCGTACGCGCGCTGTAAGCGCGCCTTTCGATGGCCGTTCTTGATGTGAGCGATCTCATGACCGAGAATGAACTTGAGCTCGTCGTCTGTCATACGATCCATCAGGCCAGCGAAAACTCGAATTGATCCGTTTGGCAACGAAAACGCGTTAACATCTCGAACAAGATAGACCTTAAAATCGAGATTGAGACCCTCGGCGTTCTTGATATCTCCTGAAAGTCGCGCAAGCCGCTTCGCATAGGGATTTTTCTGCGGTGCCACGGGATTTTTCGAGTCCATTTCAGCGATCGATTCATCCCCTATCTTCTTGACGTCCTCATCAGAGAGCGTCGCTGCCTTGTAGAGGTCCTCGCCCATCGAGAAAACCTGTGATGGATTTATCGTTCCTGGTGCACCCGAACCACCAGCTCCGGGAAGGCTTCCACTGAGTGAGAGTGGGCTGTTCATAAGGTCGCTGCAGCCAACAAGCGACATAAGTGCAAAAGCGATACAGGGATGTCTCATAGAACCCTCCACAAACTGTCCAGCAAGGGCGGTCGGTGGTAACGGCGTAGAGCTTTAGTTTACAGCGCAAAGCTTGTTGGCCGAGCTCGCGCCTTTTTTGCAACTACTTAAAAAGTGTGACCTAACAACCGGCAACGCGGGGCTGTCTCGAGTGAGCCGGGAGGGCCGGAGCCTCTTCAGCTAGAAAATTAAACGAAAATACCCCCGCACAAGAGGCAAGACCATAGAGCAATCAGCCACTTACCCCCCTTGAGCTAAACCGCTACGCAGCCGACTATAGAGGAGATGAGATGGTTTCTTGCCTCTTTGCTGGTTTTTGCCTCACTTCTTCTCGGAGCCAGAGAAGGTGTATGCGGCAACA
>OMII01000095.1 GCA_900299055.1 Pseudomonadota bacterium
GTTGGACATCGGGCGATGCTACACTACCCGATCAAGGTGGTGGCGCTACCTATGAGTATGTTGCGGCGAACTATGTCTCATGGGCTGACCTTGCAGCGTACCTTGACTGGGCGGGTTTACGGCCGATGAGTGAGCTAGAGTTTGAGAGAGCTGGACGTGGACCCTATCGAGCGGTGTCGGGAGAGTACGCTTGGGGAAGCACTTCGATAACGGGTGCAACCGGTGTGACTAATGCAGGGAAGTCGAACGAAGTGCCGAGTGCTGCTGCGAATTGTGTTTATGGCAACGCAGCCGGTGTTCAGGGCCCGATGCGTGTTGGCGCGATGGCGTATGGAGACGCGACCCGGATAGAATCTGGTGCTGGGTATTATGGGGTTATGGATCTCTCTGGAAATGTGTATGAGCGCTCCGTAACGGTTGGAAATTCAACGGGTAGAGGTTTTAATGGAGCTAAACACGGCAACGGAGTGTTAACCTCTGGCGGCGATGAGGATGTGACAACGTGGCCCGGTGCGGACGCTGTCGGTGCTGGCTTTCGCGGCGGCGCTTGGAACGCCTCTGCTTCCTACGTGTGGTTCTCTGCCCGCTACAGCGCAGCGTACTCGTACCCGTATCGCTACTTCGACGTCGGTGGCCGCGGCGTACGCACTGCGCCGTAGAAAGTCTGGCATCGAGTCGCTACGTGCTCCGTTCAGCCAAAACTGGTAGCCAACGAGTCGTCTTGTAGCTAGGCGTTACAACGATTACGCTTTAGCTTCATCGATGATCGGAATTGGGCGATTTTGGTTGTCCACCGCAACCATTACGACCTCGGCGGAGGTCACATGAATAGTATGAACGCAGTCAATGCCGCGCGTTGCTTCGACCTCAACTTTTATCGTTATAGAGGTACGCCCCTGTTTTATCGTCTCGCAGTAAAAGCTGACCGCGTCACCGACGAATACGGGCGCGATAAACATTACTTCCCTCATAATTTTTGTTACATACTTTTTAGGGGCTGCGGTTCTCGCGTGTTGACCTGCGGCTAAGTCGAGAAGGCTCAGAATGTGCCCCCCAAAGATGCTCCCAAGCGCATTGGTGTCACGTGGCATCATGATCGTTCGAATGGCGGGAATTTTTGAGCTAGTATCTGTCATATACGCTTCCTGAAAAGATCGTACCTAGTTTGTAGCCCTCATGTGAGATTGAGTAAACCAGAGAAACAGAGAAAGCGTCGCTTGCCAGGGCTTCCATCGTGATTATTCATCCTGATAAGGTGCAGCCATGGAGCAGAATCAACTACCGGCATCATACTGGGTCGAGCATTTGCGGTTATCGCCCCATCCAGAGGGCGGATACTATCGAGAAGTGTACAGAGCGGCTGAGCATATCCAGACGTCGGGGTTGCCTGGGCGATTTCAGGGTCCGCGCAATTTTGCCACGAGTATTTATTATCTTCTTGAGGCCGGAGATTTTTCGGCGTTCCACCGAATCAAGTCTGATGAAACGTGGCATTTTTATGCCGGGGCTCCGCTTGAGCTGCATATGGTTCAAGGCTCTAAGCATTCAGTAGTTATTCTCGGCAATCGCCCCGAACGCGGCGAGGAGCTTCAATATACGGTGCCTCATGGCGTGTGGTTCGCGTCTCGCCCGTGCACTGACGCTGCATACAGTCTTTTGGGTTGCACAGTTAGCCCAGGATTTGATTTCGCTGATTTTGAAATGGGTGCTGTTGAGCACGTTCTGGCGGATCGTTTAGACCTCATCCCCGTACTGTCGCACCTTTTCAGATAATCTTTTCCAAGAGTCTTGCGAGAGTCCAAGTCACGAGGGTGCGTCGGCGCTGTGAGGTTAATCATCCTTTCCCGTGTTCTTTCAGGCGTAAGGTTCATGGACGAACACCACAAAAGAAGGATGGTCCTATGGAGCAACGTGAGCAAGCGCAGCAAGAGAGTCAGTCACGATACCGAGAAGCAAGCGAGTCACGTGAAGAACCGGCTACGCATTCGGCAGGCGAATATCTCGATAAAGCGCTGAACTTAATTGGTCGCAAGATGAGAAGTGCTGCCGTGATTATGCGCGAGCGAGCTCCGCACGAGGGTCCAACCACAGGGGCTCTCACGCAGGCGTCCAATGTACTTGATGCTACGGGGCGGTACCTGACCCGAGAAAATGTAGTTGATGACGTTGGTGGGGTGGTGCGCAGACACCCCTTGCGCTCACTAGGCGTATGCTTCTTAGCGGGAGTTTTGATCGGAAACGTAACGAGGCTGGCAAGACGATAGACACCGATGGCGGGGAGCTTCATAGCGTAACGGGGTATTGGGGTGCAACTGCACTGAGAGGCGGACCACTATGTTCAATTCAATTCGTGAGGAGCTTGAGTCGACTGTTACTCCGATAATGCGTGACATCCTTGAAGATGCGCGAACGCTTATGCGTCAGGAAGCCGAGCTGCTCCGTGGTGAGACGGCGCGTGAGTCAAAGCGCGTTGCGCAGGTAGCGGCACTCACACTGACCGGATTTTTATTCGCTTTTGCCGCAGTTCTTCTGGGCCTGTTTTCAATTGCCTATGCGATCGCCGCATCGGCTGATCGCTACTCATTGGGCGTCTCGTTTAGTGTCGTAGCTGTGTGCGCGGCGCTGGTTGCTGCCGCTGTTTCATACATTGGGCTGCGAAAATGGAGGGCCCTCGTGGCTGGATCGGGACGCACGTTTGATGCTATCAAAGATGGGGTGGCATGGATGCGACGCACGATGTAGAGGCAGATCCACTAGAGCAACTGCGACAAGGGATATCGCAAAGCTCGAAGGTGTTAGAGCGCGATGTTGAGCGACTCCACGATGCTGTGCTGCAGGGTGCAGATCGAGTCCGTGAGGTATTGTACGCCCCTGATTTTGTAAAAAAGAGGCCGTTGGGGGCGTGCTTGCTTGCCCTCGGCACTGGGTTCCTGGTGTCTAGACGGGTTTCGAGGCGTCGCGCCGACGTCGCCACTGGCCAAGTGGTCAATGCGGCCCAGAGGTCCGGCCTTCGAGATATCGGGTTTGCGCTTGCAACGCGCCTTGTCACGATACTGCTCTCTCGGGGTGGACGGATGTAGTGCACGCACCCCGTAGCGCCAGTCTTTTGGGGTCTGGCCGCACACAACTCTCGCTCTTTTCGCAATTACTTCATATACTTTGCCCGGCATAGGCTTGAGCGCGTGGCGAGAAAGGCTCGCGCGCGGAGGGTTTTGGTAACCCACTGAAAGTATTGAATTATGTTCTCCTACATCGCGAAGAAAATCTTTGGGACGAGAAACGACCGACTTCTGAAGATGCTCAAACCCATTATTCTACGGATAAATGACCTCGAGCGAACCTATGAGCCGATGAGCGATGAGGAGCTTCGAGGCCAAACGGCTCTTTTCAAGGAGCGCCTTGCGGGGGGCGAGACACTAGACGACCTATTGCCTGAGGCGTTCGCGGTGGTCCGAGAGGCGTCTAAGCGTGTTGTCGGTATGCGGCACTTCGATGTGCAGCTGATCGGAGGCGCGATACTGCACAATAAAATGATCGCCGAGATGCGAACAGGAGAGGGAAAGACGCTTGTTGCCACCCTGCCGTCCTATCTGAACGCCCTGACCGGAAAGGGTGTGCACGTGGTGACGGTCAATGATTACCTCGCGCGACGTGATGCTGAGTGGATGGGTCGAATCCATCAGTTCCTTGGGCTCAGCGTTGGCTGTGTGTATCACGGTATGGGCGAGGAAGAGAAGAAAGCTGCTTACAAGGCCGACATTACGTATGGCCAGAATAATGAGTTTGGCTTCGATTATCTGCGTGACAACATGAAGTTCTCCGCAGGTGAAATGGTGCAGCGCGGACACTATTTCGCGATCGTGGATGAAGTAGACTCAATCCTCATCGATGAAGCTCGAACTCCACTCATCATCTCTGGCCCGGCCGAGGATTCAACAGAGAGGTATCAGCAGGTAAATCAGGTCATTCCGCATCTTCAACGTGATGTAGATTTTGAGATGGATCTGAAGACCAAGCAGCCCTCCTTGACTGATGTGGGTATTAAAAAGGCCGAAGGCTTTCTTGGCGTTGATAATCTTTATGACCCATCCAATATCGAGACGTTGCATCACGTCACGCAAGCGCTTCGAGCGCATACTGGATTTGAGCGTGATGTTGATTACGTCGTTCAGGGTGGCCAGGTAGTTATCGTTGACGAGTTTACAGGGCGCCTTATGCCGGGACGCCGCTGGTCAAATGGACTTCATCAAGCGATCGAAGCGAAGGAAGGAGTGCCAGTGCAGCGTGAAAATCAAACGCTCGCTTCAATCACCTTCCAGAATTACTTTCGAATGTACGACAAGCTTGGTGGAATGACGGGAACTGCTGACACCGAGGCGGGTGAGTTCAAGGAGATATACGGACTTGAAGTGGCGTTAGTTCCGACAAATCGCTCGATGATCCGTAAGGATCATCCGGATGTCGTGTATCGAACTCGTCGCGAGAAATACAACGCGGTCGTAAGTGATATTGAAGCAATTCACGCTGACGGACAGCCGATTCTCGTTGGAACTATCAGTATCGATCAGAGCGAGACCCTCTCAAAAATGCTCGAAGAAAAGGGCATCCCGCACAATGTTTTGAACGCAAAGCATCACCAGCGCGAGGCTGAAATTATCGCGCAAGCCGGACGTTTTGGTGCCGTTACGATCTCTACGA
>OMII01000096.1 GCA_900299055.1 Pseudomonadota bacterium
GCTCGCTCGACGAGGTATGGACGCGGCAGAGTGTCAGCGTGAAAAGACCTCAGAGCAAATACGTTGGATGCTTCAACTTGGTGAGCACGAGGAGCTTGAGGTGCTCATCGAGGGGCTGCGCAAACCATCGGAGACAACGATTTACATGGGCGTTAATATCGTCACTGTTCCAATACGTGGGGCGTATGACCTGCTGACTGCGGCGCTGGAGATAGCTGATGGCCTAGTTGGAATCAAGGTTAGTCTGGTCGGGCATTACCTTGTGCTATCGGCGAGCCTGAGTGCCGTTGGAATTTCAGTTGATGATCTAGAGTACCACCTTCGACTCATCGAGGCCCAGCAGGTGTGGTTTCGTGACGCACTTGCCGCGGAGCTGCAGTGGGATGAATTTCCGTTAGAGTAGGGGGCTGCAGTCTCGCAGGCCTAGCGCGCTGCACCTTCAACAGCGGGCCTTTACTGACTTCCGGCCCGAAAGACCACTCGACTAGCACACGCGAAGCTGAGTAGTAGAAGAAAACCTGCAGGTGTGGGGATTGAGAAGAGTGAGGGTCCTTCTGGTAGACGGGAGAGCGCCGGCAGGAGTGTCTCCGCGAGTAGGCCCCACACAGACACAAATAGGAGGCAGACGATGTAGGCGAGGCGCTCTATGCGATGAGAGTGCTCTTGGAATAGAGGCCAGAGTAGCGGAAACGATATCATCGCAACGGGCATATCGTAGTCATACACATATGGCGAGATTAAAGGGGTTGCAAGCGCTACAAGGCCCAGCTGTCCACGCAGTGAAGCCTGACGAGAGCGAATGATGACGATGTAGATGATGCCGAGGGCAACGAGAGATTGCGCTAGAATTGCGTAAGAGGGGGCAATTCCGAGAGGGCTAAGTGATGCATAGACAGAGATCATTCTAAAAATGCGTAGATTGCCTGTGAGTAGTAGTTGTCGCGTTTCATCCATAGTGGATAAAAAGTCTAGCCACACTTGGCACCCCTGAACTGCAACGCTACTGCAGGCCAAAAACAAGAGCCCGAGAACGCCGATGGTAATGGCGCGCCATTTTTTCTCTCGGATGAAATACAGCAAGACAATCGGGAGCAGTTGGGGCTTAAGGGCCAGCAGGGCAAGACCGAGACCTGACCAACCAGCACTGCTCGACATACAACCGAGGAGCCAGGCAACAGTGCTACCAAAAAGCAGTCCGTTTTGACCAGCAGCGATAGATACGCAGATGGCTGGGATGCTCATCTTCAGCGCTACCTCAAAGTAGTGGCCCGAGAGTGATCGAATCATGGCGATGTATGCCGCGACTGATAGGCTCATAAAGGTCAGATAGGCCGCCCATTCCGGGATAAAGGCGAAAGGGGCCACGAGTAGCATATATGGAGGCGGATAGGTCCATCGCAGGCCGTTGTAGACCTCTCCAGAGTTTGAGACCAAGGTTCCTCGATATGCCTCTGACGCCGTTCCATTCCAGAAGGCGTGGCTCACCATAAAGAATACATCGAAGTCTGAGCTCCCCGGCTTGTGAAAAGATAGAGATAGCTGGAATGCCTGCACCAAGCAGACAAGAACGGGAATGCAGCAGAGGAGAGCGCACCTGATAAGATATTTCACATGTCCTGAGGGTGGAAAAAGAAATGTCTTCATAGCGTGCATTGATACCCTCCTGCGGGGTGCAACCTGTCATTCAATCAAGGTGTAGCCCTGACTACAAGAAGGATACTGAATCAACACACTCTTTGCAGATTAACGTGGTTTTCGCCTTGTATGGGCGGTGCTCTGATACTACCCTTTTCCCAACGTTATGTGATGTGAGTGATTCTCTCGTGCTTTTTGACGACTTCTATAATTTTTACGCGGCCGGAGAGTTGATTCATTCTGGTGGGAATCCCTTTGTTGCGCAGCAGATTCGTGACGCGAGAGTAGCTGCGGGCTTTCCCGCCGATCGCGTGCTGCCACCATTCCCATATCCTGTATGGAGTATGTGGCTTTTCTTCCTACTGGCTCTGGGCAGTTTTGATGTGACCGTCGCGATGATATCGATCGCGGCCTGTACGACATTTTATCTTTATGTCTTGAGGGTGGCTCGTCAAATCGATGAGAGGCCTGAGTGGCTCACCGACCTTGTCGTGGTGATGCTCGCCATCTCTTTTTCTCCCGTTATCAAGGTGATTTTGTTTGGTCAGATATCGTGGGTTCCATTGCTTGGGATTCTTTTTGGCGCAAGCGCACTATCGAGGGGAAAGCTGCTTCAAGCAGGAGCCTGGCTGTCACTCATTATGATCAAGCCGCATCTGTTCATTGGAGTTTTCGGATTTATCGCGGCCCGAGCCCTGTGGTTCAAGCACCGCAGACTTTTGTGGGGCTTCGTGATTGGTTTCGTGGCCCAGCTCACAGTGTCGTATGCGGTGTTTCCATTTGGTTGGGCACAGTTGCTCGGGTATGTCATGCAATCCCCGCATGGGGTGCAGGCGGAGCTATTTATGACAACTTCAGTAACTGGAGTCCTTGGACATTACTCTGGCACTCTGCTGCCCCAAGTCGTAGGTGTTGTGACGGCTTTCGTGCTCGGAGTAGTAGTAGCGGTTCGGGGCGAGCGGCATAACGCAGACACACTCTTTTTTAAGAGCCTATTGCCAGTATCGCTCTTTCTGGCGCCCTACGCGTGGCTCCATGACTACGTAATAATTTTTCCACTAGTTCTTGAAGTGGTGATGCGGATTTGTCGGTATCATGAGCGATGCGTTCTTCTTCTGTGGGTGTTGCTGACGATGGTGGTGTACGTGCTCTTACTGGCGAGATATGAGCACTATCTCTTTGGTGTGTATGGGCTGGTATTGTTAAGCATGATTCGATGGCACTGCTGGGCTCTATCTCCCAACGTACCTCCCGAGAAGGGGCCGCTGTTGCGCGTGTAACTCCTGATCGTGTGCAAAGTAGATGGATTCCATATCTGAATCCAGCGCCAATTTAGTTTTGACTAACAAAGCATCTTTCTTTAAGGTGAAAGAGTACATCGTTTAAGGTGCTTTCATGTTGAGTTTTGAAGCAACACATATCGGGGACGTGAGACTCGGGCAAGTGATGCCAGTGGATCGCGGAATCTTCTCCCTGCGGGACTGACCTCAAACGAGCCAGTCCATCGGGGGCTGGCGATTCTTCCAAAGTAATAGGGTGAGCAAGGCGCGACAAGACCTGTGTGGGTCTGAGTCGATTGGCATCCCTACACGTTGCTTCTCCCAGCAATCCAGAAGCCGAATGACACCGTGTTGTTTGGCTATTACTAGTTCGCCGCATCCTGACACTTCGTCGGGGCGGTAGGTGTGTTTCCTGAGTTCAACAGGAGTTTAAGTTTATGTGGAGGCTTAAGATGTTCGAGAGAAAAAAAGCGAACCCAATCTGCTGCCTCGTAAAGCGGATGTGGAGTTTTGGTGAGGGTAGAAGGGGAGCCATCGTCGCCTCTATGGTGATGTCGGCGACAGGAATGGCGCTATGGCTTACCATTCCGCTCGTCATGGCTCGATTTATTGAAGCTGCGCAACGTGCGGCTGAGTCTCGGAATCTCGGGGAGTGCGCGACCTTGCTCGTGACTACGATAGGTCTCGGAATTCTCGGATGGGTTTTCCATGGTCCATGTAGAGTTATGGAGATCCTTAGCGGCTTCGCCGTAAGGAGGAACATTCAACTCGGACTCCTGGGGAAGGCGACTCGGCTTCCACTGCGATGGCATCAAACCCATCACAGTGGTGAGACTATCGACCAGGTCTCTCGGGCGGCGTCGGCGCTCGCTGATTTCACTGAGACGGCCTCGCTGATCCTCCAGATCTTCGCCCGACTTGTTGGGGCGGTGGTGATGATGTCCATCTTCATGCCGACCGCGGGTCTTGTGATTCTGGCAAATGCGGTCCTGGTGGTGCTGGTCGTGACGCTCTTCGACAGGTATCTCATTCCTCTCTACGAAGAGGGAAACAGGGTGCTTAACAGAGTGGCGTCAAGGATCCAGGACTACCTTACCAACATTCGGACAGTCATAAGCCTTCGGCTTGAGGACCGAGTGGTTGAAGAGGTGGACACGCAGCTGATGAAGCTTCGTCCTGTTACGCAAAGAGCAGCGATGCTTCAAGAAGCGAAGTGGTTTACCGCGAGCCTCTTGGTAGACGTAACGAGGGCACTGACGCTCTTCGGGTTCGTCTTCGGAAGAGTGTGGGCAGAAGAGAAGGTTGAGTTTGGGCCGTTATTTGCGCTCAACGAGTACCTCCTCACCATTGGCCATGCCTTTTTCGAGCTCACCTGGCGTTGGGGAGATCTAGTCATCAAGACTACTCGTCTGCAAGCGGTTGAACATCTCGAGAGAGATCACGACACGTTTGTGGCGAATAGGCCAACGACGACTCTTCCTGATGCGTGGCAGGAGCTGCGACTTCAAAACATCACGTTCCGCCATGATGGCGGTGCTGATGAAGGTGGCGAAGTTGCCAATGGAGTCTTCGGTGTCGATCTCACACTACGACGTGGCAGCAGCTACGCCGTAGTGGGAAGTAGTGGTAGTGGAAAATCTACCCTGCTCTCGCTTTTGCGAGGATTGCAGTCGGCTTCAGTCGACTCGGTGTGGTGTGACGGATCCCTTGTTCCTCAAGGGCTCGTTGCGGTTGCACAGGAGACGACGCTTGTGCCGCAAGATCCCGAGGTCTTCGCGGACTCAGTCCTGAAGAATGTCACGATGGGTATCGAGGCTCCGAGGGAGAAGGTACTTGCGGCTCTTGAGATAGCGGGCTTCACGGATGTGCTAGCCCGTCTGCCGAAAGGGCTCGAGACGAATATCGCTGAGAAGGGCGTGTCGTTGAGCGGTGGTGAAAAGCAGCGCTTGGCGTTGGCGCGAGGTGTATTCTTCGCGTTTGACGGTGAGTCAAAGGTCGTTCTCCTTGATGAGTCCACCAGTGGCGTGGATGTGGTCCGGGAGAGACGAATCTATGAAAGGCTGCTTGAGCACTTCTCTCGTGAGGTTGTGGTGGCGACAACTCACAAGTTTAACCTACTGCCCCTTTTTGACGAGATTATCCTCATGGAACGGGGGTGTGTGGTTGAGCGAGGGGCGTTGTCGGACCTCATCGAACGAGGCGGCAGATTCGCTACTATGTGGAGCGAGTATGCTGGCGCACAGGTAAGCGTTAAGGTTGCGATGTGACGCAACACGGGGAGGGTCTGATTTTAGATCCTCCCCTTTTTATTTATCGGACGAGGGGCGCTTGTTCTCTTCCATAACATCGCTGAAATCCGAAACGGCATCGCCCCGGAATGCCGCAATTGAGACAAATATCGGACGATCGTGCGCGATGCCTGTGATTGTGTAGCGATACACGGGGCCGTATTGAGGATCGTTCTCTTCGTGGAGCTCGGCGCTGGATACGATCACTTCACGCAGAAGGCGAGTTTTATCCTCCCCGTATCGAATGACAAACCCATCGGTTGGTTCGCTCGGAGCCTCCCAGGTTACCTCGATCCCTACACTTTTTTTCTTTACAAGCCCTTCGAAGCCTTCTCGCTCTGATCGTCTTGCGGGGCCATGCCTGCTCTCTTCGCCGGCGAACAATGAGCACCCGGTAGTGACTACGAGACATATCGCGAGAGCGAGGAAGGAAGTGCGCTTCATACTGGTAAACCTTTAAAGCAGAGACGCCTTATAGTACTGCGATATTTGTCGAGGCTTCAACCCGCGTTCACCATCAAGCCGCGAGCAAGGGCTACTAGGGAAGGCTGTAGAGTTGCATTTCTATGAGGCGCTCTGTGGCACCAAACGCCCTGCGCTACTGTATCTTTGTGCAGCCAAGCATACCGCCCTGAGTGCTGTCCCAGCGGCAAGCGATGTTGCTGTTGACGTGGCGCGCCATCCCGGTAAATCCGTTTCCGGACGGATGCGGAGCGACTTCAAGGACGACACCCTGTGAAAGGGGTGATGCAGCCGGGAGCGCTGGCACGTGACAACGTGAGGTTGCGTCGGTGGGCTTGCAATCTGAGATTGCATGATAGCGAGCGTTTTGGGCGAAAAACGATTCCTCTGCGGCTGCCACATTTCGCAGATCGGCAGCGGCGCTGGTCGTGTATCCGCGTTGGCGATACATCGAATATTGGGGTATCGCTATGAGGCCGAGAATTGTGCAAATAGCCGATATTACTAGGAATTCTATAATGGAAAACCCGTTTTTTGCGTTCATGTGCCTTCCCCGAGCAAACCTTTCAAAACCCCCACACCCTGCTCATTAGATGATGGTCCTCAGCCGGTGTGTTCGAAAATCTGAGCCCTTTCCTATGCTACGGTAGGACAGCCCAAAACCGCCACCCCGCTAGCGTGAAACAAGCTCCCCAATTTGGAAAATCGGCAGATACATGGCGACCACAAGAATGCCAACGATGATACCTACCGTGAGGAGTAAGATTGGCTCCGCAAGTTGAGTGAGGCGCTCGATCAATGTGGCCAGCTCCTGCTCGAGCTGCGTCGCGCTATGAAGGAGCATCACCTCAAGTTGCCCTGAGCGCTCACCGACCGTGATGTAATCGATCGTAATTGGTGAGACTATCGGTGATGTACGCAGGGACGCTGAAAGTGAAGAACCGTTAGCGACCTCGGTTCTTACGCGCAGAATTTCTTCGGTATAGAGACGACTAGGTACAACCCGTGAAGTTGTCGTGAGAGCGTCAATTATTGGGACGCCTGACCGAATGAGAGCGCCGAGAGTTGAGCTTATACGTGCCGAGAAGCTGAGGCACATAACCGTTTTGACAAGGGGAATGCGATGCGCGATGCGCTCCATTCGTTCGGCAAGATGCTGATTGCTTCGCAGTGCTCGGATTGCCACAAGAGCTGCGACGACTGAGGCTGCGAATATGCAGGCACCGTATGTAGAGATAAGTCGGGAGAGCCGTATGACAATTCTGGTTAGCCATGGAAGAGTGGTGCCTGCGTCACTGAATAAGTCCTCAAACGTAGGAACCACCCATACCAAAAGTGCTATCGTAACTAGTGAGAGAGTCGCAAGGACGATGGATGGATACGTTGCTGCAGCGGTAAGGTTTCGCCGAAGCGTGATTCGAGAAGAAAGCTCCGAGGCTAGACACTCGAGGCTTCTCTCAAGAATCCCCGCGCTCTCGCCCGCAGCAAGTAGCGCCCGATAGATCGGGCTAAAAATCCGGGGCGATAGCTCAAGCGAGCTCGCAATACTTGAGCCCTGCCCGATGCGCTCGTGGGCTAGCTTTAGAGCCTCTGCCAGGGCATTATTTACGCAGCGTTCGTGACAGATCGTAAGAGCTGAAAGAATGGGGATGCCCGCCCCTAGCATGGCGTGCAGGTGTCGAGTGAAGGCGAGAAGTTCTGCGTCAGAAACCAGACGACGCCACGGAGATTGAGCCATAAGGTTTCCATATCAGCGAATCAGCCACTGATACGTAATTCGTGATATGTGGGCTAAAGTTGCCAACTACTTTGGTGAGTAGTGAAAAGCTAGCGTAAGATGATTATAGCGCGATGTGGAAGCAAATGGAGAAAGCTCTGTCATGCGCCACGGAATTCGACGCGCTTCTGTGCGTAGCATTCTAACCGCCGAAACACGATCGCCCTCTGGGCAATGAAGAAGAGCAAGTGTGACGAGGTGCTCACGACTATTGTCGTGCCAGTCAGAGCCTTTTACCATAGCCGATAGCAAATTTATTGATGCGCGTAACGACCGCTCGATTTGCGCGGTGGTAGCCTCATGAAGGTCTATTTCAACTCGGTGAATGAAGTTGACCAGGGGAGTATGGCCCACCTCAGCCAGGTTCTGTGAGAGTGCTGCTTGCTCCGAAAAATCCATTGCGTGAGTATGAATCGTCACGCCATCAAGTGGCAGAGCCCCAATGTACCTGCTCCAATGATCGATTGCTTGAGTAATCGATATTGTTATCTGAGAGGGGACCCCAGCGGCAAAACTAACGTGTTCCGGGAGAGTGTCGGCGTCAGGCCAAATTTCCCGACTGATTGCAGCTTCGAGACCCGGAGAGATCTTCCACAACGACTCCGACCAAGCTGGGAGCCCTTGCTCGTGCAACAGGGCCGAAGCCGCGACTACGTCAGCAGCTGTAATGTTGTCTCTCTTTAAAGTCGAGGCGGAATGAAAAAGTGGGGTACCGGACTTGTCCCTCAACGTTTGTACAGTATCGAGCCAGTTCGCCAAGCGCAGCTCGGAGTTAACGAGAGACTCATAGGTAAGTGGATGTCCTTCAAGAAAGCCAGACACAACCCGGTCGAATCCCCTAGGTCGTGGCCAGTCTTCACGTCGTACGATTGAATCCCACGTATGTTGCAAGATTAACTCTCGGGCTTCCGCCTGGGCCCGTCCCCAGTCTTCGCACGTGCTCACAAGCTCAGAGGGTAGCTCGTTTGTTCCGGTACAATAGATCTCTTCGAGCTCTCCTCGGAGAGCTCTCCCGAAAATACTTGAGTGTCCAGATACTCCGATCTCAAGGCCTGCAGCTTTCTGCTCGCCCTCGCTTTGATAACGCTCGAGGCGCCCCAGAATTCCCGAAACAATTCGGTGGTTAGAGAGCATAGTCATAAAGCTCTCCCGCAAATGAGAGGGCGAAGAGTCAAGCTCTATAGCCAAGGCGTCGCGTATGAGGCCTTCGGCCGAAAGTGCAGTGGCGCACGAAAGTACAAACGATGGATCAGTAGTGGGAACCACGACTCCAACGCCGAGAATGCCAAGCATCGCCGTTCTGGCAAATGTCTCGTTTGCCCCGGTCAGCGACGGGTTCGTCATAGAAGGCAACGTCGATAGCCGTTCAGGCGCGAACTCAAGTGGCGTGTTGTCGTGTAAGGCCCGTGCAATGAGCGAATTATTTGCCATGGTTGTCCGAAACGCGTCTTCCCTCGATAAGTGAATCGACAGAATCGCGATAAAACTTTGCCCCGTAGTCGAGGGTCGTCGGGAAACGCGAGAGACCCGAGGGAAAATGCTCGAAATGACACGGTTTTTACCGGTTTGGGACGGTCTTCCAGCATAAGAGGAATCGAGCCCTTCAGCAAGATCGGGGCGACTGCTGTTTGATAATCAGGTCTTGTGGTTATCGATAGAGCCGGAAGGCGGCGGATGACGACAGTCGTAAGGTGTTAACGTGACGTGTGAAGGTCGCCTGTAGTAGGATTCCGGAACTCCCCCGCACTCGTCTTAGATGTGCTAGAGGGGGTAGAGGATAGCAGCCGGTGTCTACATCGAGACCGAAAAGAAAGCCAAAAAAAGTGTCGAAGCCGCCGAGCGATTCCGCGCAGGGCGAGGTGGTGCTTGAGGGCGAAGTGTTGCCCGCCGAGGGCAAGGACGAATCTGAAGCTGCTGTGGATAGTGGTGCGGAGGGTGACCTTATTGAAATAGCCCCTGAGGAGCTTGCACCTGAAGTTTACGAGCCAGACGACGAGGTGGAGAGCTCCGCGGTTGTTCCCTATAGCCCGCTGGAGGCCTACCTTTCCGAGATTCGTCGGTTCTCACCGCTTACTAAAGAGGACGAACATAGAGCTGCGCTCGACTATCACAACACCAAGAGTTCGGAAGCGGCATACAAGTTGGTCTCGGGTTCGCTGTGGTTGGTTGTGAAGATAGCTCGCGACTATGAGCGAGTAGCCAAAAACGTGCTCGATCTGATACAGGAGGGAAATATCGGCCTCATGGAGGCGGTACGAAACTTCGATCCTTATCGAGGAGTAAGATTTCCCTCGTACGCTGTCTGGTGGATTCGGGCGTACATCATTCGCTACATCATATCGAATTGGCGAATGGTGAAAATTGGCACAACGCAAGCCCAGAGAAAGTTATTTTTCAATCTTAAAAAAGAGAGTGACAGGCTTGAGAGAGAGGGCATTTATCCATCAACTAAACTATTAGCCGAGCGTCTCAACGTCAAAGAAGGTGAGGTAATAGAGATGTCCCAGCGACTCGGCGGGGCGGATATGAGCGTAGACGCACCGTTGAAAGACGACAATGATGCGAACCTTCTCTCTGTCATACCGAGTGGCGAGGATAACGCCGAGCAGCAGGTGGCAAAACGTCAACTCCATCAAGCGTTGGTATCGAGTCTGTCTGAGTTTGAAAGCACGTTAACCGATAAAGAAAATCTGATTTTTCACGGGCGCGTCTTGGATGAAGACAAAAAAACGCTTCAAGAGCTATCTGATGAACTGTCGATAAGCAAAGAGCGTGTCCGACAGATAGAAAACAAGCTGCGTGAAAAGGCCAAGGTGTTTGTTGCAAAGAAGCTTGGTCCTGAAATTGGCGAATGGCTAGAGGAGTAGTCTCTTGGAGCACTTTTACCAAACTATTGAAGGCTGGTTCGATTTTGAGGCGGTGTACAGCGAGATGGTACAGCGCGCAAACTTTATTGCGCACTTTGTCGAAGTTGGTGCGTTCAAGGGAAAAAGCACGGCGTTCATGGCCGTAGAGATAGCCAACTGCAAGAAGGCGATTCGATTTGATGTGGTTGATACATGGGAGGGCTCGTCTGAGCATCAAAAGGGGGGATTTTCTGAAGATTCTTCAGTGGTGGCGAATCAGCTTTTCGAGGACTTCTCGAGGAATACGAGCCCAGTAGCAGATTTTATACGGCCGGTACGTACGACGAGCCTTGAAGCTTCAAAGCTCTATCCAGATAGGTCACTTGATTTTGTGTTCATCGATGCTAGCCATGATTATGAGAATGTGAAGGCTGATATTTTGGCGTGGAGGCCAAAGATTAAGTCGGGTGGATATCTTGGGGGGCACGATATGCACGCAGTATTTCCGGGAGTCGAACAGGCCGTGCGAGAGCTCTTTGAGGCCTTTGATGTCGTTGGTTGCAGCTGGCTGGTGCGCTGCTAGTCCTTGAATACTATAGTACTAACAGATAGTTGACGCACTTTCCGCTAGGCGCCAGGTCGCTGAGACCCTGTATATATATAGTGTAGCCTCAAAAAAGGCATTTCTACGTAAATCCACTAAAGCCCAGAGCGCTTTTCGCCGATTCTAAAGATACGGTCACTAAGGTGTAACCGACCGCGCAGTACGCGCAGTAAAGCTAAACTCTACAAAGCTTTTGGTCGTATCCAACACACCCATGGCTGAGATTCTCACCAAGCGCCGAAAACTTCTGCTCATTAATCTGCTCTCGCCAGGCGACATCGTCATGCTTACGGCAGCAGTGCGAGATTTGCACCGCGCTCATCCGGGGAAATTTATCACCGATGTCTACACGTCAGTCGGGGAACTTTGGGAGAATAATCCGTACGTCACAAAACTTCCGTATCGAGTGGAGCGGCTCGGAGATCAAAAAAATCCGGAGAGTGAAAATGAGCGACTCGTACCGAGCCGCAACCTAAAATTTATCCTGGATGATCCAGATATAGAAGTTCTTGACTGTGGATATGACGGAGAGTTCCCCGGCTCTATTAATCGAAGCAATCAGAATTCGTATCACTTTATACACGGATATGCGCAGGACCTAGAGCGAAAGCTGGGTGTGTCTGTTCCGGTGACGGAGTTTCGAGGAGATATCCACATCTCCGAGCAGGAGCGAGCCTGGATGAGTCAGGTTCAAGAGTTGGGTATAAACGAAAA
>OMII01000097.1 GCA_900299055.1 Pseudomonadota bacterium
TCGGTCGCCGGGGCGCGTAATCTTGCCGAGGCGCGCCGTATCGCCAAAAATGTCGTTAACTCGCCGTTGGTGAAGACAGCTATTCACGGGTCGGACCCCAACTGGGGGCGCGTTCTGGCTGCGGCCGGTAAAGACCCATCCGCACGAGTAGACCCCAACAAAGTTGATCTCCGATTCGCAGGAGCGCCCGTTATGAAACGCGGAAAGATCGTTCCTCACGACCGGGCTAAGATACGAAGACGGATGAACGTACGCGACATTTCTATCGAGCTCAACTTAAACCTCGGCAAGGGCACAGCGATTGCCTGGGGATGTGACCTTACACACGGGTATGTGGATATAAACGTCTCTTACAACTAGCTACCTTCTGGCAGCTATCAGGTGAAAAACTACAAAATTACGTTGTTCTTTTCGGGGTGATACCCACAATTTCTCAAGTTCTCAGCTGAAGTGTCGACTGGTACTTGAGGAGAGAGGGATGGGGCACAATACGAAATACTCTTACCGAGCGCTTGTCCACCTAATCGGGACCTGCGCGCTCGTAGTTAACCTCCTTGCTCCGCCTATGGGGTCGGCACAGCAACGTGCAGAGTCGATTCCGACGTCTACCCCGGTACCACCTACCGCCACTCCGTGCCCCGACCTATCGCGACCTCGACAGGTCACCTCCAATGGACCCAAAACGTGCTCCGCAGACTCCACTAAAGTGGTTGTTAACGGCGAGGAGCGTTGCGTCGCGTCCTGCGATGCCGGTCAAAAGATGGAGGATATAAATTGTAGCAACCGGTGCGCCCCTTGCTCACGAAAATGTATCACGTGTGCATACAATCGGATTGAATTTAAGAACCTCGCTACTGGTGGTAACGGTGGCGCTGAAGGCACGTTCTTCAATTCCGAGCATAGTGAGGCCGCTGCCAATGTATTCAAAGTTGCAGATGGCAGCTTTAAGTGCCTAACTATAAATCGAGATGCTGGTATCGCCGGCATGGGAGAGGACAATAAATACCGCGACGATCGGATATTTCGTGCCATTCTTAAATCGTTTCAAGGCCTCGAGGCAGATGCTCGAACACTGCCGGGAACGACATACTCAAAAGCTAGCTTTTGCCACAAGGACGACGCAGAGATAGCAACATTCAACTCTCCGTATAAGTTTCTGCATTGCTCCTATCAGTGCCCACCTGGAGGTCAAAACGCTGCTAGTAATGACTGCTTTGCAGTTACTAACCCAAACAATGGCCAGGTGGCTCATCTTGATCCACGCAAGCGCTGCAGCGCGTTTCCACGAGTTCCTTGCGTCGAGCTGAGCGCTTCGTGTCGACACTTTGAGGGGCTATGCACAACAGGTAGCTTCGTCGTCGATTCGTCATGCAATCCTGTGCCACTGAGTGAGCTAAACTCACTTGATGGCAAGCAGTGTATCATGGACCTTGCTGCGACATTGAACTTTCGCGCATCTTCTCCGATCTCTCTACTTTGGGACGGCGCATCCGAGCTACCTCACAAAGCAGCTTTTGTTCATTTCCCACTCGATCTCTCAGGCACTGACAAGTGGTATGCATGGTACGCGTCGGACGCAACACCGCTGCTCGTGTACGATCCCAACCACTTGGGAGATATAAACTCCGCACAGCAACTCTTTGGCAACTGGTCTTTTGGTGGCAAACGAGCGGCGCACCAAGTCGCCGCGGGCGGCGGCCAATCGGCTGAGCCTTGGCGAGATGGATACGAGGCGCTGGCGACACTGGATCAGAATGGCGACCAGCAAATAAGCGGGGCTGAGCTGCAACCGCTTGCTCTCTGGTTTGACTCCAATCGAGATGGCATCAGTCAGCGCGGCGAGGTAAAGCCAATTCGGTCACTCAATGTTCACAGACTGTACCTGGGACCAACGTCCACCAATGAGCTCACGAAGAATGTTACCGTCAAAGTCGGGTTTGAGCGCCTGGTCGATGGTGTCCCAACCACTGGGACGACGGTGGATTGGTATAGTCAGGGAGGTGATTCACTCACCGAGCTAGTAGCCAAACAACAGTCGAAAGACCAATTCAATCCAGTAGAGAGCGTAGGCGCTCTAGTAACACAGTCTATACCCGGCCTACGTATTGCACATGGCCGTCTCGCGGAAAACTCTCCGGTCTCGGGTGATTGGCTATGGTACGGCGCGGGCGAATCCTCCAAGGGCGCCCAAGGCATTCTCACACTAGCTGAGGTAGAAGAAGGAGGCATTCAAGGTGTATCAATGTCTAACGCAGCGGTGGAATCTAGCCTCCTACCCGTGCGCGGAGTTATAAACTTCACAATGATCAACGGCCAGATCTCGGCTCAAGACGGTCAAAAGGTCACGCTGCGATTTACCTCAATCGGAGTAATAGCTGGCGCAAATGGCGCCAAGCCATCTCTTGAAACAGAGGCCACGCTAGACTTAAAGACTGGCACGATGTCAGGGACAACAACCCAGCGCTTCAAGAAGGAAAACAACTACGAGAGCTTCACCTATCGATGGCAGGCGCAACGTCAACGGTAGCACCGCTTAGCGCATTCACGTCGCCTCTCAGCGAAAAGAGCGTGAGTGTAGGATTGTGGAATCCATAGGTACCCGACGGAGCTTCGAATCTCGCAACCACAGGTAAGCGTTTGAAGACCTCTCGAATTCGCTGGCGAAACGCCGGGACTGCATCAGGCTGACTAAAGTAGCGGTCGTAGAAGAGGCTCGATAGTATCAGATAGTCAGCTCCTGACTCTTTGAGTGAGCTGACATCCAAGCCGTCGATGATATCCGCGCGAGGAATGTGCTGAATCTGGAACACCTCTCCGTGGAAATTCGGACAATATGGCTTCCAGTCCATGAGTATTTTCGAACCTGCAGGAATCGTCTGCTTCATCCACACTACCATTCGGTCTCGTGTGTCAACTCGCAAGTCACTCGCAAGAGCCATAGTGCGATGTAGCGGTATAAAAACAATTAGTGCCACAGCTACCGCCACGGCAACACGAGCCACCCTCCCGCGCGCGTACAGTTGGCGCAACAGCTCCGAAGCGGCAATCGCCAAAAAAGGCAGGCACGGCAAAATGTACCGCTCAGGCTGCGGTGCCGGCTTGGCTTTTACATACTCGGCCGGCATGTAGAACAATAAAACTACGCCTATAATGAGCAGATCTTCAATCTTGCCACGTCGCATCAGAAATCCAAGACCTAGTACCGATATCACCGCTGCGAGTCCCGATATACCTGGCCATACACTGCGCCAGTAATGATACATCCACATCTGAGACCACGCGGTGATGGCAACCGTGTGTCCCGTTTGCATATGACGAGATTCGGCACGGAAGTCTGTAATAAACTTAGTCGCATTAAGGAGCGCATACGGTGTTGTAATAAGGAAGCCAAGCGGCGCTATCATGACCGCCGCGCACGCCCACGCTATCCACGAACGGTCTGGTCTCCAACTACGCGACACAAGCCACGGCGCAGCAGCTGGCACAATCACCATCAAGATCCCGGAGTACTTAGTGCCCGCTGTACACCCCGCCAAGAGACCGGCTAGCAGAAGTGCCCAACGACGATTCCGCTGTACCGCGATAATCGTCGTGAGTACGCACGACAGAACAATGAACGTAAGAAGCGCGTCCTCCTTGAGGTACCGACTACACGTCACATGAAGCGGAAAAACGGCTAAGAGGCACGCTGCCAGGCCGCCTGTTTCACGCGAGAAAAGCCTCTTCCCGATCTGATAAGTCAGGGCTATCGACACGACACCGGCGCACGCACTCACCAATCGACCTGCTAGAAACGCCGTGTCGCGAAACGTTCCCTCTATCCCCACAAAATGCAGCAACGTATTCATCGCGTAGCTGGCATAGAGCAGCAACGACGGATGGAGGAAGTACTGAGGATTGAGCGTTCCCGAATCGACCATTCGCATGATCGCGTTAACCTTGGGCACCTCGTCAGGATGAAAGTTCGAAGGTAGCCCAAATGAGATTCCGTAAAAACGGAGCGCCGCACCGATGATGACGGCCAGCCACGCAATCTTTCCCCCGGTCGATAAAAACTCCCCACTCCGCGTATTGCTATTCTTATAGGCAGCCATTCCAGCCAGGCCAGCTGACACGAAGACACTCAACGGCACCCACCTGTCCTGCGCGATTCGAACAAACAAGACCGCGCACGAGATAAGCAACAACATACCCAGCCCACTCGGAATCACGGAGAAGCCAACGGAGCCCAACGCGACAACAGCGACAGCAACGAGCAGGGAAATCACCCCCAGAATCGGTAGTACAAGATCAAGATCACGTATCGGAAATCCAACCAGAGAGCGAGCCTGCACTGAAAGCACCTGCACACTTAGCTGGCGAGGATTTCGCTCATGGGGCGGCCTGAAGAAGTTCTGACCGCGCAAAGAGATCGTCGCCGGCGCACATCCCCGCGGAATCGGGACTCGAACGGGGTCACTAGACGCGATTACATACTCCCTTTCGCTGGATCCACACACCGACACAGCTACTCGCCCCAGCTCCGCGGCGCTGGGCCTCGTGGGACTAAAACTAAGCGCGACTGAATTCATCCCATTTGAAAATCCAGTAAGCGTAAGCTCAGCACGTTGTCCAAGCCATCCGTCGCTCGACAATTCGCCAGACGATATCTTTCGAAGATCCTGACCGCTATACCTTGACTGTGTTAAGCGGCTCGTTACTGCAACGGACACCAGCATCGCGCAAAACGCGAGCGCCGCGATTTCAATCACCCTACGTCGAAAACTCATGACATTCCTAACTACGCAACTCTGTAGCACTCCCCTGCCCTCGGGCAAATATTGTGTACCTCCGGGAGGCGTGACGCTGCACCGATGAGCTAAGCGTCGATTGAGGAGCTATCCAGCCCTGCTGGCGCAGAGACGCCGCGAGAGCCTGGATATCGACAATAATCGAAACGGCGTCGATATGCACCACATACGGATACTTGACTGGGTCAATCTCTTTGGGAAGCTCATTGAATGCGAACTTCCCGCTTGGCCGAGTCACGAGCTGGCGCACAAGTGAGTCCAGTGGTGGAAAATAGCTTACCTCACGTAACACTTCTGGCCGAAAATCCCTCCGGCGAAAAACAAAATGAGAGACACCTTCGGGCTCTAACAAGGTCACGAGATCTGGTAGCGACTCGGCGTAGTGAGCCTTCAGCGCAACTTCGCTGCGACGACGCATCTCCAGGTTGAATCGAGGATAAAATGGCTGCGATGTCTCGGTGGTTACAAGCGCACGACGCGCCGCAAAGAGTTGCATCCCGTCACAGTGCGTCGGATGGCACGCAATAACGGCTTCTGGCGCGGTGTTCTCTCGAATCCACGAATACATCTCGCCACGCTTCCATGTTGGGTAATTAAAGTTCGCGTCACCACCCAACCCCTTACCAGTACCTTGTATGATCAGCCATCCCAGCGCAACGAAACCGAGAGCAGCTGGCCATGCAGTTCTGAATTTCGTGTCAGCGTATGCACTCTCATCCCTCTCGGCTCCTACTCGACCACGCGTTGCAACTCTCCACACCCCCACACAGAACAGCGGCACGCAGACAAACACCATCGGGATTTGGAGGTGGCGATCGGGAACAAATAGCCGAAAAGCCACGGCTCGCGACACGCCATATGTCAGAAGCGCTGAAGCACCAAACAGCAGGATCTCAACGGGGACCACCCGCCGTCTACGAACTAACCCGCCACACACAATCAGAGCGAGCGCGCCAGCGACCGCAGCATAGACCTGCCCTTTCCACGCCGGGTCGGTGGGGTTGAGTCGACTGATAAACGCCTGCAAACCAAAGGTGCGAAGCTCATACGCTGCCGGATCTAGCGGCAAAAAGGGAAAGCGCCCGTTCGGGCGTTGGAATTCCGGCATCAAAGAAGCCTCTTGAAATGAAACCATCTGTCCGACTGCGGGAGAGCGTTGAACAACGCCGAAAGCAACTGCCACAAACAGCGGCACAAGCGCAATCGAACGCGCGAGCTGACCTCGCGCGACTCCACGCTGACTGCCACTTTCACAGGTCGCTCGCCACAGGAGTATTGCGCCGTAGGCGATCCCGACAACAACAGCGCCGGGAGGATTGAGCAGTATGCCGGCAAGGATTACGGCAAGCGTAGCCGTATGCCGCCTCGCGCTAACGCAGTACAGAAAGGCAGCAAACATCGCCGGAGTCCAACCACGCGGCAAGCCTCCTGTTAATCGCTGCATCGTGTCCCGAGTGTGAAGGAACCAGACGACTGAAAGAAGGGCTGGAGCGGTCGCACTCCACTTTCTTACAGCGGCAAAGAGAAAAACCGCAGCAACAGACAACTGGACGAGCATCATCCAGTGTCCTGTCATAATCGGATTGCGAGTAACAAGCGTTATTCCGTATCCCAGCCAATAATGGAGCGGTGGCAAGCAGCCTCGCATTACCTCAGAAATAAGATCATCTTCAAAGCGACTCGGATATAACGCATCATAGAACGGATAAAGCTGCTGCGTGGCATCATCTGTGGTCCATGAGCGATCGAACCAACGCCCATGAAGGCTAGCGACAAAGGCAACAAAGTAGCCCACGAGCAACGCAGCACTCACAACATTGACCGCCGTCAGCTCTTCGCGCCACCACGAACTCCGCTTATCGTTGTTACTCGGGCTGACGGAGAGATCCCTGGCAGCGCTGATTACATCCGAGGATAGGCCCTGCTCGGTGGTAGTATTCGCTTGCGATTGGCTCCGTGCCATCCAACTAGTCCTTCGTGGTTTCTTTGTCCCTGCTCGACGCTGAACGTGGTGATCGTGACCTTATGCACAACTCAGTGGTATCCAGAGCAGCGGTCACGCCTTCCCCAAGGTACAACCCTCAATGAGCTCTAGTCAAACCCCTGAAATCACGAAACTATCCCAATAAAGAGCAACTTCAGGGTGTTATCGAGTGCCGCATCCCTTAAGAAACAGCCCAGTCAGACTTCGTACCGCGCTGGCCACCCCACACGTCGATGACGGATGTGGCGTTCGCCGACCGGCACGAGCCCAGCCATAGGAAGCACCAGAGATTGTGCCTAGCGCGACTTTCGAAAAGCCTCTATACCACCGACAGATGTCCGAGACGGGCTTATGCATCTAGGCGCTCGCGGTCTTCTCAAATTAATCGACGTGACTTTCCTATGAAACTTAACCGGCCCAGTCTTTTTTCAGCTCTCCTCGTAACTTCAGGCTTGTTTGGCTGTGGAGGCGGCGGAGGCGGTGGAGGAACCACGTACTCAGGCGCCGCGAATGTCTCTATACGAGCCACCCCTTCAAAAATCGATACGGGAAGTCGCACACAAGTAACGATCGACATTTCAGACGTTGTAGAGAGCGGAATAGCTCTCAAGATGCGCTATCCAACCGGCCTAAAATACGTCCCGTCGAGCGCATTTCTTAACGTTGGAGAGAAAGAGATCGACTTAACACCGACCGTAAACGTCGATGTCAGCAAAGACGACGAAACCTACCTCGTCTTCTATATGACGCAGGCCCAGTTTAAGCGATCTGGCCAGGACTATGAAGGGGAACAAGCCACCATGACGGTGCAGCTTGAGGGGCGAGAAGCAGTACAAAACGGCAAAATCGAGGTCGACCCCGACGTAGACGACCCAGCGGAGGATAACGCCACGGAGTTCAATGTTGACACTCCGGAGTTCGAAGCCGAAGACTCAGCTCCGATTGAGGTCGTCGGAGACTAGCCATCCGGAACTGACGTTTCTTCGAAGGGAGCGGAGTGGCGATCAAATGCACTCTAGCCGCTATTTGCCGCGCATTGCACGGAAGCCCACCTTTTACTATGATCGCCTAGGCCGTCGAAATGTATTGTACCCTGTCGACGCGGGGCGCATGAAATCGAGTTTTTAAAAAGGGCACCACCGTGGGTCAACACCGCCAAATCCTCCTTGAGCACATCCAAGCCACAGACCAGCATACGCTAGCAGGTTATGAGTCGCGTGGTGGCTACACCGCCATTCGAAAGGTGCTCGGCATGGACCCTGTCGCAGTCATCGAAGAGGTGAAGAAATCAGGCATTCGTGGTCGTGGCGGAGCGGGCTTCCCAGCGGGACAAAAGTGGAGTTTCGTTCCTCGAAACACCGGCAAACCGACCTACATCATCTGCAATGCCGACGAATCAGAGCCTGGAACTTTTAAAGATCGATTACTCATGGAACGCAACCCTCACGCAGTCATCGAGGGCATGATGATCGCCGCGTGGGCAATACAGAGTAAATGGATGTGCCTATACATTCGCGGAGAGTATGCGTTCCCCTACACGCGAGTGAAGCAAGCAGTGGATGAGGCTTACGCCAAGGGATACCTCGGCGACAACATCTTCGGCAGTGGATACTCTCTTCACCTCGTTGTCCACAGGGGGGCTGGCGCCTACATCTGCGGAGAGGAGACCGGCCTCATCGAATCTCTCGAAGGAAAGAAAGGACAACCACGGCTCAAGCCCCCATATTTTCCTGCCACGATGGGTCTGTACTACTCACCTACTATCGTAAACAACGTGGAGACCTATGCAGCTGTTCCATGGATTATGAACAACGGTGCTGACACCTACGCTGCGATCGGAACAGAGAAGTCAAAGGGAACAAAACTCGTCTCTGCATCCGGCCATATCAACAAACCGGGCGTGTACGAGATAGAAATGGGCTACCCCTTCATGCGTTTCCTTGAAGAGGAATGCGGCGGAATGCTCAACGGCAAGAAGCTCAAAGCGGTAATCCCGGGAGGCTCTTCGACTCCTATTCTTACAGCCGCGGATGTTCAAGATGCGGTGATGGATTACGAGGGTTGGGCAAAGCTCGGCACATTTCTCGGATCGGGAGGCGTTATCATCCTCGACGAGACAGTGGACATGGTCGATGCGATTCGCAATCTGACCCACTTTTACGCCCACGAGTCGTGTGGTCAATGCACACCGTGTCGCGAAGGAAGCCATTGGGTCCAAAAGGTTTTCGATCGTATGGCGACTGGACAAAGTGTGCCAGGCGATCTGGAGCTAATCGATAGCATCGTCAAACAGATTCAAGGACACACCATCTGCCCGCTTGGCGATGCCCTCGCGATGCCAGTTAAGAGCTTCCTTGCGAAGTTTCAAGATGAGTTCAAGACTCGAATACTCTCGACACTTGAAGGCAAGTCACCCCCGGCGAGTAGACTGCACGCTAGCTTCGAGACTCATCACTAGGCGCTCCATGACGCGGCTTTACCCTTCTGGTAGTGAGCGGCATCACATGAGACTCACAAGAGTGCGTAAGGCTTTAGTCTACGGCTTGATCGCGGTGACCACGGGGCTTCAGTACAACCCACCATCTGCGCTAGCTGCAGAACCTGCGCCTGAGATCTCGTGGCGAGCTCTTTCAACAGGACTGGAAGAAACCCACTTTCAGCTATCGACTGGTACGTTGCTATCGCCATCAGTTGTGGCCGTTCGCGCCGACCTTAAGCATTTCAAGGTTCAGGTGATCCGCGCTGCGGATTTCGGCTGGAAGCGTGCATCCGTCAAGGCGCTCTGCAAAGCGAGCAACTCGTCAGTTTGTATTAACTCCAATTTTTTTGACGAACAGGGTAAGCCCCTCGGCTTGGTACTCAGCCGTGGAATCCTTCACCAGAAGACACACAATGGCGGTGGAACACTTACTGGCATCCTCTTTGTTACCCACAACCGCGTTGGTATCGCACATAGAAGCTCTTTTAGCTCCGAGGGAGTACTTGAAGCTACGCAAGCGGGGCCACGACTTATCTCGGAAGGAGCGCCTGTCGTTGGATTAAAGAGTCCAGGCACCGGTACCAATCTATCGATCGCGTGCGTCGACCAGGACCAGCGCGTACTGCTTATACGAGTCGCCTTTACAATGTTCGGGGGAACGCCGTCCGATATCCAGCGAACGCTACTGCGCCCCGAGATAGGATGCGTGGAGGCTCTCAACTTTGATGGCGGGGGATCATCACAGATGTACATATCTGGCCCCGCCCCCGAGCAGAGTAGCGCAGTTCGCGAGGAGGACTTTCCGGGACGCGACGAAGTTCCCGTGTCTCTCGCCCTCATGCCGATCAAATAACCGACTCCTCGATTAAAACACCTCGAATCGATTCGGGATCTACTTCAACATCTCCATCTCTCATGGCACAACTTTCCAGCGCCCGATATCGCTGCGGTACTATCTCCGCCGCAGCCTCGTAACAATTATTCGTCTGTTGGCGTTTATAGGGGAATAGTTCGATTACCAAGGAATCAATCGGCATAAAAAGAAGATGCATAAGTCCAGAACCGTGCGCGCCTATGAGCACAGAGGCTTCGCTAGCAACTCGAATCTGTTCCCGCAGCGGCAGCAGCTCAAAAAAGATGTGCTCGAAACCTTCCTTCTGGAGTAGCGACGCCAGCTCAGATTGATTCAGCAACCGCCGAACTGAAACCGATTCGGAGCGTCCAACAAATATTCGACGACCGACACCCTCGCGACGTGGAGAGACCCGCTCAAGAATCCATTCTCGGTAAATTCGGGAGAACTCGCGATTGAAGTGTGCGTTGTATCCGCAGAAATACGTCGGGATATAGAGCCGTTCAACGTCGATACTTGCTCCATCGAGAGTAATCAGGCGCTCCGGAGATATCCCTACGAGCTGAAGACTTTCGGCAGCCCACGGCGCGAGCGCCACTGGAGGAACTAGATACAGGCCGCGAAATCCACATCGCTCAGCAATCAAGACTTTGGGTAGTGAATCCATCATCCAATGCCAAAAATTATTGTGGCACCGCGATGTAAGGACTACTAAATCCTCAGCGTGCTTACGCGCCGCTGAATCCGTCACGATCTCTGTGAAGCGCGGCCGTAAAAACTTTCCCTTTCGCAAAAAGTCCGCGTTCTGCTCCACGATGGGCTCATCGCCAGAGCATACATACCCATAATCGCCTCTGTGCGTCGGAGCGACCCGAGCTCCCGGAATAACATAACAACCAAGCGGTAAATCTCCGTACATATCGCGACTAACAAGCTCCTCGGGCTCAGAGAAAGCTCGAAAGGCTGACGCAGCAAGCGTTGCGATCGACAGAAACGGACGAAGCATTTGCACGGCCCCAGCTGTGGCGGCGCGATGCGACTCTACGATTCTATAGGGAGACCTGGACATGAACAGCATAGTATCGCACCCACCTCCTTGCGCCCACCGTGACGACAGATAATAAAGTTCTACGATCGTGCGCGGTACGGTACGACTGGGTAGGCGACGCCCGACTATGGGGCAATCATTGGAAACCACTAAGGATTGGGGAGAGACGTGCCCAGCCTCTCGCAATAAACACCTCGCACCGAAAAAAGCGACGCGGAAAAAGTCAAGACTTTGGAACATTCCAGATTGACATAGAAGAGGTCGTCACTGTACCGTTACTTGAAGGTAGTTGAAGTAACACCCGGTGCTTATTGGTGTTTCTGGCTGTTCGGGAGTCCTTGGATGACTGTTCATATCTTAGATAGAGAATTCACTGCAAAGCAGGTGCAAGAGATCTTGCGAACGCTGACGGGTGGAACCGAAAAAATCGGATTAGCTCTTCTCAATTATTATGCCCGCACTAATTTGGTTCCAACGACCGGCAAGAGCAAGTGCCGCGGTCGTGCAAAGTACTCATATCCAGACCTGATACTGTTGTGTTGGTTGTTTCGCATGAAACGTGAGGGGCTGCCAGTTAATCGCTTCCGCAGAGGTATCGATTATCTCCGAAAGAAGCTACCGAAGCTGCACAAGAACCCAAGTGATATGGTGTTGCTAACAGACAGCAAGCAGCTCTTCATCAAGCATAGAGTTCAAGACAAAGGAGAGATCGCTGAGGTATTGACGGGCAAAAAGGCCGGCCAGTATGTTTGGGCATACGCGATTGGTTCTCTGATAGAAGAAGTTGATAGAATCATCAGTGAGATGGCATCCGACGACTCCGAGTCCGACCAGACGAGCGCAGACAAGGCTTCTGAAAAGCAGTCAGCTGACAAGGTAGCAGCGTAGGCGAATCGGCATCACCGAGTTATCGGCGCAGAGAGAAATCTCAAGTTTAATGATATAGGTATTTACCATGAGCAAGTCCAACACGATCAAGCAGATCTTCGAACTCCTTATGGAGAGAAAAGCATGGTGGCTTGTCCCGATGGTGGTGGTGTTTCTTCTTGTAGGGCTCTTAATAGTGACCACCCAGGGATCGGCACTTTCGCCATTTATTTACGCCCTGTTCTAGTCGCGATAGCCATCACTCGGCACCGCACTGCGGACATCCCGCGAGACAGTCGCGACTCAGCATCCTTGCGAGCCGCGACCAGGCGGTGATTGATCGCCATCTTCCGTGACGGCGATTCCTGCGGCTACGTTACACTGCCGATACGGGCGCGTTGCCGTGACCTCGAGAACTCTTCTTTGGAACCCTTCGAGGTGGCGCCACGCTCTCTGCAGCGGCTCGCTCTTTTAATTTTCGAAGCTCATGCGGAAGCCTCCATCCGCCGGACCGAGGCTGCTCGTCGGCCCCGAAGAGGAGTTCGTTCGAGCGGCCGTAATCCTCGAGCGCCCCGATAAAATCAACTGTCGCTCGATGCGAATATTCGCTGACGAAGAATTTAAGGGAACGATACGAGTGCGCGAGGGATCGCCGCAAATCGCGATCGACTGGGACCATGTTATCCCCGTTGTCGAGAAAAGCCTGTCGGAATCGGTGTGCAAGCTCCTCGACAGTCGTGAGATCCTCCCACTCCATCGTCTCGATCACTCGGTGGGCTCTGGTTCTCTTGCCCTCCCGAAGTACTATGAACCTTGCTACAAATGCCGCGCGACGGGCGCGAATAATGGACTTATCAACCTCACCAGGATTGGAAAGGTTTAGCTCTACTACGTGTGTTTCCATGCAACCACCACCACTGAACTACTAGACTACTCGGAACTACCTGACTGGGTGTGACCTTCCTTGGTCTACGCCTTCGTATGTATTAGGTTCGGTGATCTCACTTTTCTCCTTAAACACTATTTTACCCCTTTTATAGAGCTCGTAATATCAATTAGTTACGCAATTCAAAAAGCCCATTACCATCGCTCTGTTAACCACTGTGAGCCTCCTCCCCATCGACTCTTGAGGGGGTACACGGGTGGACGGTCACGCCCGAAGCCCGCCTGCTCCTCAACTCCCCGGAATGACCCGCTTGAAACGTGTACAGTGCCAAGGAAGTTTGGTGTAATCCGGTCATGTCTCTGATCAGTGATCGCCTGACCCAGTTCGCCTCTTCAAAGCTCGCTGTGCTCCTTGATGACGCAGGCAGTGGTCGCGCGGTGATAGTTGCTCCAGCTCACAGCATCTCTGAAGAGCTCGTGAACAAGATACTCACTCTCTCGGGCGGTCTGACGTTCGTCGCCGTGTCTCCAGAGAGAGCTTCTGCGTTCTTACTTTCACCGATGTCCCGAAGTCAGGTTTCCACGAGAGCCGGAGAAGGGCAGCATCTCTCCCTGTACACCTCAGTTGAGGCGCGCTCCGGCGTGTCGACCGGAATCAGCGCCGCGGATCGAGCAACGACCCTGAGAATTCTCGGGGAGCAAACTCCCCTACCGAGATCGCTGGTACGTCCTGGTCATATCTTTCCAGTCGAAACCAAGGTCGGCGGCGTACTTGTTAGAGCGGCAATACCAGAGGCCGCGCTCGATGTAGCAGTCCTCTCGGGATTTACAGATGCAGCGCTCTTTATGGATCTACTCAATCACTCCGGAGATGTTCTCAGCGTGACTGATGCACGGGCACTCGCACAAGTTCACGACATTCCTCTCTTTTCGATCAGCGAACTGATTCAATACAGAGTGAGCCGCGAGCAACTCATCTCGCGAGTTGCTGAGGCGATCATTCCAACTAAGCAGGCGGGCGAACTCCGCGCCGTAGTGTATCGCTCCGCGCTGCACGAAGTGGAGCACATCGCCTATGTGAAGGGTTCGATCGCGAGCGAATCTCCGGTACTCGTGCGCGTACAATCCGAGAACACGCTCGCAGATGTTTTTGGTGGGTCGCAACCACCGTCACGCAAGCAGCTCCACAATTCATTGCGCGCAATCGGCGAACGGGGGAGCGGCATTGTGCTCTATTTGCGCAAACCACTTATCACCGACAGCAGTTCAAGTGCCAATGAATTGCTGAGCACTCCGAACGCGACTGCACAGATGCGCGAATACGGGATAGGAGCTCAAATATTAAGGGACCTTGGAGCAGGAAAGATTGAATTGTTGTCCTCGACTACGCGGGCCCTCATTGGACTGTCAAGTTTTGGCATCTCGGTAATACGCCAGATCGCCATTCCAGATTATGAATTAAATTCGGAGACACCCAGATGACCGATGTCACTTTCGCCGACGTTGTGCACCAATCGATATCGTTTTCAGTCGAGGATAAGGCCGAAAAACTTATTCTCGATCTCGTAGACACACAGTGGTTTCAACGCCTGAGAGATATCAGCCAAACGGCGAACACGCGTCTGGTCTATATGTTTTCCGAGCACTCACGCTTTGGCCACTGTCTTGGGGTAGCCTACCTAGCTAAATTACTCCTGACACGACTTGAAACCCGGCATCCAGAGGATGTAGCCGCATATCGCCCGGCGATATTAGTCGCGGCGTTACTTCACGACGTTGGTCACCTTGCCCCAGGATCGCACACAGCGTTCAAGACGTGGTTTCCAGGACAACCCGACTCTCACGAAGCACTCGCCGAAATCGTTTTAACAAAGGACCCTGAGATATCAGGGTTGCTGAACGCCTTTGATCCGAACCTTGCCACGCAGGTGCTCCACATTCTCGGCGAAACAGAGCAAACAGCTCCGTGGTCCTGGCAGATTATCTCAGGAGGTGGGTGGAACGTTGACCGCGGCAATTGGTCGACTGTTGATAGCGTTCTTGCTGGTGTCAGCTACGGCAAATACAATATACCCGCGCTCGTCGATTCAATAGTCATCACTGCGGACAAGCAGCTCGCACTGATGGAAAACCGCCTGGATGCCATGATGCATTTCGTGGTGTCACGACACGCTATGTACCGCCAAGTGTATCAGCATCGAGTACTCTTAGCGGCGGATACCCTGAATAAGGCGGTAGTACAACGGGCCCGAGATCTTGGAAGCTCCCTGGAATTCGCAGATGACACTATGGTGGCAGCGCTCAAGGCCAAAACGGTCGATGACCTTTCATATGATACAATTTTTGAGATGCGCGAGTCGTGGTGGAGATACCACCTGAGCAGGTGGGCTCGCTCACGAGATGTAATTTTGCGCGACCTGAGTCAACGAATTCTGAGGCGTAAACTGTTCAAAACAATTCGCGTCTCGGCTAGCAATCCGCAGGCGGAGATTGTCGCTCTCGCCATCGACACGCTCACTCGTCTTAACCTTGATCCGACCTACTACCTCCACGAGATCTCAACTGCAGATGTTCATTCGGGGGACTCGAAGCAGTCGATGCTGGTGCAACTCGATGATGGCTCTGTGATTACTCTTGCACAAGCAGATCCATTGTTTCAGGCGGTCGCCTCAGACTCTCGCTTCTCGAGAAAAACCTGGATCGCTGTGCCCAAAGAGGTGAAAGTAGCGATGGGTCGATCTCGATAAGGACACTGGTATGACGCACCTATTTCTTGTTGCTGTCGGGGGCGCTGCGGGTTCAGTGTGCCGTCACTATCTGGCAGTGTTCCTCGCCCACCGAATCACCGTAGGCGAGTTTCCTGTTGCTACCTGGACGGTCAATGTCGTGGGATGTCTTGCAGCAGGAATCATTATGGGACTCTCTGAGCGACTCACCCTTCTCAGCGCCGAAGCACGCCTCCTCATATTTTCAGGTCTACTTGGGGGATTTACAACATTCTCAGCTTTTGCCGTTGAGACAGTCACTTTACTGAGGCGAGGCGACACTGGAACCGCCTTACTCTATGCCTTCTTAAGTGTCACAATCTCCTTAGCAGCTCTGGGGTTGGGGCTGTCTCTCTCGCAAGTAATACCGTGGAAAGGTGAGCCGCCTGTGTAAGTCGCACGACCCGCCGTGCGCGCACTACAACACACAGCAATCACCCTCTGATACCTGTTGCTCGACATAATGGCTATCGAGAGAATGTAGTAACATTTGCTATGTTCTCTTCACGATGACTCAGTATGCCAAGCGAATCGATCCAAAACATAGTACTTACGACCGATCTCTCTGAGGACTCCAAAAAAGCATACCCATACGCCCTCTCACTCGCCACCGTGTACAAAGCGCGCCTTACAATAATCTCCTGCATCGATACATCACTTGGCTACTCTCCCAGCTCGGCTGGCATACTCGAGGGCGCACCACTGTACATTAACGAAGGACTAGCGGAGGCGCGTGAGCACGTACTGACCGACGTACGTCAACACGCTTCTGACTATTTCAAAGACCTAGCACCACAGTGTGAGGTGCGCGAGGCACCATACGAGGTGCAGAATCAACTCGTTGAGTTTATTAACGACGGTCAGTTTGATCTCGTGATAGTTGCGTCGCACGGGCGAACGGGAGTCTCAAGGGCCCTCTTAGGCTCAGTCGCCGAGTACGTGCTGCGTCACGCTCGAATTCCAGCGTTGATTGTTCCGTGCCGAGAGTGACGGGAGCAGGCTCCTCTTAATCACAAAAAGGATCTATAGTCAGGCGATGGCTCGACAATCGCCTCCCTACCGGTATCTCTACACCTATTCGTGGGCCCTTGTTGTCTACACGGTTATTATCATTGGCTGGGGTGCGTGGGTCAGAATATCCGGATCCGGCGACGGTTGTGGTGATGACTGGCCGCTGTGCAAGGGAATGGCGATACCAACTGGAGAAGCGACAAAAACGTGGATCGAGGTATCTCACCGATACTCCACGATGCTGTTCGGGCTCCTGGTGCTTTTCCAAGTGTGGCTAGTCCGGAGAGTGCTCCCGCGAGGCCATCTGGCCCGACGCTGGGTCGTAGCTACACTCTTGTTCACTGTAACGGAGGCGCTTATTGGACGTCTTCTTGTTGTTTATGGACTCGTCCATGAGAGCACTTCACACGCCCGTCTATTTATCATGCCGCTGCATCTGCTAAACACATCTCTCCTACTCTTTGCCGAAGTAGTGGTAGCAGAGAGCATTCTGTTCGGAGAACGGCGGACTCGACCACTATCACCTTCAATGAAACGGGTTGGGATCGCAACTCTCATCGGCGGTGTGCTTTTGCTAACAACTGGTGCGATCGCAGCGCTTGGATCTCACCTCTTTCCATCACTCTCGTTACTGGAGGGTCTTACAAAGGATTTCACTCATGGCGCACATCCAGCGGTTCGGTTGCGGATACTTCATCCCATCCTAGCACTTACTATCCCACTGGCACTCTGGTACAGCACTTCGAACTCGCCCTCTCCTACTCCGCTCGAGAAAATGTATCGAGGATTCGTTGTAGCGGTGATGGTCATGCTCCTGATTGGCGTTGCTACGCTACTCACGCTAGCGCCCGCGTGGCTTAAGCTCGCACACCTCACCATGGCTAATGTACTCGTGGTACTCGCCAGCCGATGTGTATTTCATACGCTAAGACCCCCATCAGAGAATGTGGTGGCATCCGACCTCACTAGCTAGATGTGGATCCTAGAACAGCTACGTTCGATCAGACCCAGCACGGCTTGAGTCAATCGCCTGGCACGTTGAAGCCCCTCAAGCACCCTTACTCAGAGCAATCTTTCGATGATTTTCCCACTCGAACGCTTACTGTGAACTCTCAGCACCGTTGTATGGAGGTTTGAACGAGTCTCTCGCGCCTAAGATGGCGAACATTGCATCCAACTGATGACGGAGTGCGGGTGCGATCAGAAACGTCGTTTCACAAAATCGACCCCGCAAGACTTTCCGCGCTGCTTTTGCTATAACCGGACTCGTCTTTCCTCTATGCCTGCACTCGTATGAACGGTACACCTCTGCCCAACACGCTATCCTCGGTCGGCAATCTCGCGCGAGCGTCATGGGAGTCGACAGCCGGTACCAGAGTTCGCTTCTTCTGTTTCGTTTCACTGTACGTCATCGCTTACTCAATCGACCTGCTCGTACCGTGGGCTATCGGATGGACTTTAGGAATTTTTGTTAAGAACGGACTTACCCAAGAGGCCTTCAATCAGAGCCTCAACGGAATTGCGTTGTACGTCGGTCTCAAGATGGCGTACGCAGCAAGCCATCACTTCGGACGCTATTTTCAAGGCACTACCGCCTACAATTCTCGATTCAAGAAGCTTGAAGAGGTGTTCACGGCTTTAATCAGCTTTCCTCTCAAGTGGCACGTTCATCATCATACCGGGGAAAATCTGAGTCGCCTTCACCGCTCGGTGGGAGCGATTGAATCCGTAGTATCAAACTACATCTGGCAGATCATCGATGGAATGATGAAGTTTTTCGCGGCAACGCTGCTGATATTTGCGCTCGACGCCGAGGTGGCTGTCGTAGTGCTCGTTATGGGATTTGTGACGGTAATGGTCATGATCCTCTTTAACGCACGACTGACACGCAACATTCGCAAGAACAATCGCTTCTACGATCGACTCAATCGCACCTGCGTTGACTATCTCTCCAACATTATAACGGTTAAGACGCTTCGCTTAGAAACACCGGCGATATCATATCTGACACAGCAGCGAGACGAAGGCTTCCGACTCTCTCGGAAGATCTGGAAGTACCAGGAGCTCAAATGGGGCACTATCGCTGTTGGCTACAGCCTTGTGATGGGAACATCACTCCTGGTGTATTTCAACAACCAGCGTCAACTTGGTACAGCATTCAATGTAGCCCAGGTCTATGTGCTCTTGAACTACCTTGACCGAATCTTCGCGGCGATCGGCTCTTTTACCGGCTACTATGGAGGAATTATCGAGGCAGCGACTGCCTATGACGACGCCTCGACGGTTCTGAGCGAATCCAAGCAATTCATGGAACCTCTTCGAAATGGTAACCTACCCCGCTCGTGGTCAACTCTCGACCTACGGGATGTTTCGTTCTCGTATGGGGGTGAAATCCAAAACCTACGGAGCGTATCGGTATCGATCAAGCGGGGAGAAAAAGTCGCTCTTGTGGGCCCGTCAGGTGGCGGAAAGTCTACCCTTTTAAAAGTCATGTCGGGGATGCTTGCGGTCCAGGAGGGTGAGGCCTTCACCGATGATGGTGGACGATTCACTCTTGAAGATGTAGCTCAGGTAAGCCTCCTCGTTCCGCAAGAGCCAGAGATATTCTCGGAAACTATTCGTTACAACTTGAGTTTCGGCCAAGAGTTTTCAGAGCAGCAGATGCAAAAAGCAATCGAGATTTGCCGCATCGATCACTTGTTACAAAAACTCTCAAAGAGTTGGGACAGCGAGCTGGAAGAGGCCGGCCTCAACATCTCGGTCGGAGAGCGTCAGCGCTTAGCGCTCGCACGAGGCATTCTTCGCGTACCGGGCAAAGACATCTTGCTGCTCGATGAGCCGACCTCAAGTTTAGATCCTCTCACGGAAAAACAGATTTTCGCCGGCATCCTCCATCAATTTAGCGAGCTAACAGTTATTACGGCGTGTCACCGACTCGCTCTTGTACCGCTCTTTGACAAGGTGATCTACGTTAAGGACGGCAGAGTTGAGGAGGTAGGATCCTTCCCCGAGCTACGCGCCGCGGGAAGAGGCTTCTCAGCCGCATGGTCGGATTATGAGAGAACAGTAACCAGTGGAGAGAGTGGAGCGGCCGCCTCATGAACAACTGCAGATCGGCGCGCCAACCTAGGATAGCATGACTCGAATTGACCGCGGTGTCATACGACGATTCTTCACACTTGCTCTCCCGTTCTTTCGGTCAGAGCTACGAGTCCAGTCCCTGTCGTTGTTAGCCTTGGTGCTAGCCCTCTCCCTGAGCATCAACGGCATTGGCGTGTTCATGAGTTACATCGGACGTGATTTCATAACTGCGCTTCAAACCAAAGATTCAAGCCTGTTTCAAGCCAAGCTACTCCAATACATCCTGTCTCTTATACA
>OMII01000098.1 GCA_900299055.1 Pseudomonadota bacterium
CCTCCAAGGTGGGCGCTGGCTTTGATCATGGAGCGGTCCTTCAGCTAAGCGTTGTACTGAAACCGAGAGAGGAAAAGAATCTAGTCTTCTTTATATCCGACCACAGCAACATGGACGCGCTGCGCCGAGAAGCTCCGCGCTTTAAGAGCCTTCAGACCCAACGTGTTGAGCACAATGCAGTTGAGTCGTACTGGACCGAAGTGCTCTCAACAATACAAGTAGATACGCCCAGTGAACGTTTCAACATCATGATGAACGGCTGGCTTTTGTATCAAACCGTATCGTGTAGGCTTTTGGGTCGCTCTGCGTTTTATCAGAGTGGCGGCGCGCTTGGTTTTAGGGATCAACTGCAAGATTCTCTAGCATTACTTCCGATTAGGCCGGAGATGATTCGCTCTCAGATCCTTCTGCACGCCGCGCATCAGTTTAAGGAAGGAGATGTGCAGCATTGGTGGCACCCCCCGACCGGTCGAGGAGTTCGTACCCGCATATCGGACGACTTATTGTGGTTGCCGTATGCCGTCAGCCGATACATAGAAACCACTGGGGACACCTCGATTTTACATGAAAAGGTGCCATTCCTGCACGGCGCTCCGCTCGCCGAGGGACAGATGGAAACCTACTTCATTCCTGACCGCAATTCGGAAGAAGGAACTATCTTTGAACACTGTGTGCGAGCTTTCAACGCGACACGGACGGTTGGTCAACACGGCCTACCACTGATCGGCGCTGGCGATTGGAATGACGGAATGAATGAAGTGGGTCGCCACGGCAAAGGTGAGAGCGTATGGCTCGCCTGGTTCCAGAGTGAAGTCATCAGACGATTCGCACCGATAGCGGAAGCACATGGAGAGATTCAGATCGCTACGGAACTTCGTCAACACGCACATAACCTTGTTAACGCTGCTGAACATGAAGCATGGGATGGCAAGTGGTATAGACGCGCGTTTTACGATGATGGTACCCCTCTTGGAAGTGCCACGAACGACGAGTGCAAGATTGACTCTCTGTGTCAGTCCTGGGCAGTGATCAGCAAAGCTGCCCGTGAGGACCGCGCCTCGATGGGGATGCAATCAGTGATGGAGCAGCTTGTCGACCGAGAAGGTAAGCTCATCAAACTTCTTACTCCCGCTTTTGATAAAACGCCCAAGAATCCGGGCTATATCAAGGGCTATCCACCTGGCGTTAGAGAGAACGGCGGACAGTACACCCATGCAGCAGCATGGGTAATCATAGCCTGCGCACTCGAAGGGCGAGGAGATCGGGCTTTTGAACTCTTTGACCTCATAAATCCAATTCATGCGACGGGCTCCGCCAAAGGTGTGGACACCTATCAAGCAGAGCCCTATGTGATGTGCGGGGATGTCTACTCTGAGAGCCCACTGCGTGGCCGTGCAGGGTGGAGTTGGTACACCGGGTCCTCTGGATGGCTGTACCAAGCAGGCGTTGAACATATCATGGGACTTAAAGTTCATCCGACCGGCTTCTACATCGATCCGTGCATTCCAAAATCATGGGACCGTGCGACGATGAAGTATCGTCGCGGAGCAAGAACGTTCACGATCGAGATCCTCAATCCATCGGGACTTGAGCGCGGAGTGCGATCGCTCGAAGTAAATGGTGAGGCTCTACCAAGTGGATTCGTACCCTTTGAGGCGCCAGGGTACGCTGATATCGTGGAAGTTCGCGTCACATTGGGGCACTAAAACCATCCCGCAATGCCTTGCTGTGGTAGCACGACACTGCGCTCGAATCGCTGGTGAGTGGTTCTGCCCCTACGTTGAAGGGCGCTTTCACGTCGGTAACCGCAGAAACTTTCGTTCCTTATAGAGGCATAAGGACCTAAGATGCCAATTTTACGGCACTTTAAGCGATGAGCTCCGTTGCTCATCTGCTCTGGATTCCCTATAGTTTGCAAATCGCCGTTCTCGTAAACAGCGATGCGTACCCTTGTTAAAAGAGTGATCATGGAAGCTAACGCCGAAACAATTACCGAGATGCCCGTAGACGAGCTCCGAAAGGTGCGAATCCAAAAGATGGAATCGCTAAAAGCCAACGGAATCGATCCCTACCCTCCCGGTCCATTTAGCAAGAGCGCCAGCACGGCTGTTAAATCCTGGGAAGTTGGACGAGCGGCGGCAGTTGCAGGCCGCATCATGCGTCAACGAATTATGGGCAGCATCGCCTTCCTTGAGCTGGCCGACGAGGCTGGCGCGATTCAGGTGGTTTTGTCAAAGAAAGATCTCGCTGAGACAGACTCAAAAGGTTTCAAGTTTTGGACTGAGCATCTCGACCTTGGAGATATCATCGGGGTTGAGGGAGCTCGATTCGACACAAACACTGGCGAGCCCTCGGTGAAAGCAAGCAAGGTTACCTTCCTCTCAAAGGCCTTACTGCCCCTGCCTGATAAGTTTAAGGGTCTCACAGACGACGAGACACGGTTTCGCAAGCGCTATCTCGACATTCTTCTCAACAGTGATGTGAAAGATATGTTGATGAAGAAGGCCAAGTTTTGGAACTCCATTCGAGGCTTCTTGATGGAGCGAGGATTCCTTGAGGTCTACACACCAGTGCTCGAGATAACAACGGGTGGTGGTGACGCCAAGCCATTCAAGACTCACCACAACGCGCTGGACCTCGATGTATTCCTCCGAATCTCGAATGGAGAGTTATGGCAGAAGCGTCTCATGGTGGCTGGCCTTGAGAAAACTTTTGAGATCGGTCGACAATTCCGCAATGAAGGCATGAGCCCTGAGCATCTCCAAGAGTACGACCAGATGGAGTTCTACTGGGCGTACGCGAACTTCGAAATGGGAATGGCTCTCGTTGAGGATCTCATGAAGCACATGGCCCAAGAGACCTTTGGAACCCTTACTTTTGCCCTCAATCGACACGACAAGGTCTTCGAGATCGACCTTGGTAAGAAGTGGGAGCGTTACGACTACACCGACACGATTAAAACACTCACTGGGGTTGATATAACAACAGCGAGCCTCTCGGAAATTGAGCAGCGCCTCAAAGAGCTTCAGGTCGCGTACAGCCCCAAGGGATGGAACCTCGGGCGCGCCATCGACACGCTCTGGAAGTACTGTCGCAAGCAGATACCAGGACCGGGATTTCTGATTAACGAGCCCGTGAGCGTTTCGCCATTGGCAAAACGCAAGGCCGACGCGCCGCACTTAACTGAACGGTTCCACGTTATCATCGCCGGAAGCGAGCTAGGAAACGGCTATAGCGAGCTTAACGATCCAATTGACCAAGCGGGGCGATTTGCTGAGCAGCAGAAGATGCGCGATGCGGGCGACGAGGAGGCTCAGATGAGTGACCACGAGTTCGTTGAGGCGCTTGAACACGCCATGCCACCGACGTGCGGTTTCGGTCTGAGCGAGCGTGTATTCTCGTTTCTCCTAAACAAGCCGATCCGCGAGGTTCAGACGTTCCCGCTTATGAAGCCGCGCTAAGGATAGGCGCTATAACGCATCTTGCTTACAGAGCGCCGTCACACACATACTTTGAGTGTGACGGCGCTCTTATTTCTACTTAAAAATTTGGACCATTTCCGGCGCAGGTTCGTTCTGCTGCTCATCGCTGGAATCATCGACGGCGCTCTGCTCTTTTCAGTTCCCCTTCTCATTTCTCTCTTTCTAAGGTCGGATTTTGACCTCTCTCGCTCCAACTCACTGCTCAGGCTCATCGCTCTGGCGATCTCCTCCTCACTCGCTCTCCAATTCCTTATTCGAAAAATGGGCGAAAGTCTGGCGCCGGAGCTAGCCAATCACCTACGTCTCAAGATATTTTCGAGCCTCGAGTCACTATCAATTCAACACCTCGCACAACGTCACTCAGGGCACCTCCTCTCGTTAACTGGGCAAGTGTCAGATGGTATCGGAGCTCTTGGAATCACGGTCATCTGGCTTGCGGGACACGCCGGGGTAACGCTGTCGTTGTTTTTTATCATGACCGCTAGAGAGTCCCTCGCCGTCGCGCTCGCGAACGCTGCGCTCCTCTCGCTTTTTATGGTGATCAGCGTCCGCCTCGCGCGAAAGATCTCTACACTCTCAGCTGACGAAGGTCGCGCTCGCGCTACGTTGACAGAGCGCTTCGCTGATTGCGTTGCTAATCTTCAAACTATTAAGCGCCTGCACCTTCGCTCATTCGCCGAGCGACTTATCGGCGACGCGTGCGCTCACCATAATCAGGCCGCGCGAATCCTACAGTCATTTCACGCACGCCGCTGGAGCATCCTGCACGGCCTATTTTATATCTCGTTTCTAGTCACCATCTACTGCCTCTTATCGGGCGTCGCACAAGGATGGATAGCGGCCTCCATGATGGTTATCTTTGTGAGCGCTTTTACATCGGTGCGTAGCTACCTTGAGCGACTCTCTGAGCTCATTAAGCAGTGCATGGAGCTCGGCGCGTTTCTCAGCAATGCCCAGGATATCCTGCCCACGTCGAGCCTCGTCACTAACAGAGATAGGCATACGCTATGGAATCAAATAAAAACTACTGACGTGCACTTCTCGTACCACGAGGGAGCTACGGGGATAACTATCCCCTCATTCTCCCTCAGCGCGGGGGAAAAAATCACGATCACCGGTGAATCTGGTCAAGGCAAGTCGACGATTCTCTTGCTCTTGGCGGGTTTACTTCCCGCGACCAAAGGAAACATTTCGATCGACGGCACACCGTACGCGGACCTTCCCGAGGGTTACACCTCCCAATTTATGGCGACCGTCTCGCAAGAGACCGAGCTCTTCAACCTTTCGATCAGACAGAATGTGGCGCTCGACTGCGCTATTTCTGACGAGGCGATCCTGTCACTTTTAGCAGAGCTTGGGCTAGGAGCTTGGCTCTCTTCGTTGCCAGAGGGACTAGAGACCAGAGTTGGTGAGAAGGGTCTCCAAGTCTCCGCCGGACAGAAGCAGCGGTTGAGTATCGCTCGGGCGATACTCATGGACCGACCGATTATGGTTCTCGACGAGCCAACCTCACACCTAGACGCCGAAAGCGAGCGACGCGTCGCAGCTTACCTCAAGCAATATCTTGCCAACCGCTCAGCGATTATCGTTTCTCACCGAGATGTTTTTGGCGAGATTGCGACCAAACGAATGATTGTGAGAGACCACACACTTCGTGATATCGCCTGAGAGTTCGCGTTCCCATGTTGCCATCGTGATATGTATCGTGGCAAAGCGGGTACGGAACCCTCCCGTTGGTGCATCCGCCTCGTCACTCACCCGCCAAGCCGCGAGACTAACGGCGTAATCCGCGGACCACATCCACCTAGAGCACCCCAACCGTTCTAATAACACTCCCAATAAAGGGCCGCTCGTGGGGCATATGCGCCGCATCTGATATCACTCCTGCGACACCTAGCTTGGCCGCTATCGGCAGAGTGCGACGTCCCAGCTCTGAGCTCATCATATAGGACGTAAGCCTCGTGAACCCTCGAAGGTCCCTTACTGCTTGCTCCCGCTCATAGGCATAGCGAGCCAGCTCACGAGCGGGTTCAGACGATGAGATTGCCCGACTCACACACTCAGCGGCGATCCTTCCTGAAATAAGCGCATGCGTCATACCAAAACCACCGCATGGGTCTAATGTTTCACAGGCGTCTCCGACTAGCAGCGCTCCATGAATCTCACTTGCTCTATAGCCTACATTCACAGGTCCCGCGCCAAGCGAGGGACCTTCCTGGTCAAACTCGACATTCGCGGTGGCGCCATCAGCCTCGAGCATCTTGCGCATCTCGTCACTGCGCGACGCTCGTTGAATAAGCTCCTTGGTTCCAAGCACTGAGACATTGCAGCGCCCATCTACAAGAGGCGTGACGTACATTTCCCCTCCCTCAACCAGCGAAACCGAGACAAACGGCTCTAACGTTCCGCTTGTTACCCTCAACGCGGAGCTCGTTCCGTAGCGTGGCCGAAGCAGCTCGGCAGGCGAGAAGCCAAGTGAACGAGCACACTTCGAATTACCGCCATCAGCGATTATCACAAATCTACTTGTGACGTCGCCGATACTCGTCTCGACTCGAAATCCATCGCTTTCTCGGTGAACGCTTCGCACCGTTATACCACCCCGAAACCGGATGCCCTGCCGCGAAATAGCGTGACCGAGCACGCGCTGATCGAGCTTCTCTCGTGGTACGCCAATAAGCCCACTTGAATCCGGGAGCTCGATCGCTGCGCCGTTCCGATAAATTCGGTATCCACGCAACTCTCGCCCAACCTCCTGTATCTCTCGCTTCGACAACCCTAGACGGATCAGCTCAGCACTTCCGCGTGAGGAGAGCCCCTCGCCACATGGCTTCCTGCGCGGAAATGTCGCTTTGTCGAGTAAGAGCGCTGATACGCCACACCTTGCGAGCTCTATTGCCGCGGCGGAGCCGGCGAGGGACGCTCCTATGATAATCACTGTTGGAGAGGATCCGCCGTCACTCATGGAACTTCCACGCGCCACAATCGCGGTATAAGACGCGGCTTCCCACTCATCTGCTGCCGATATCCTGGAATCGAAAATAAGCTTTGGTCCTCAAGACTAATCCTTCTCCGCAGCAGCAATCCATTCGCGACCGAGAACACTATCGCAGTTATAGGGGCCCCTGCTACAAGGGGCAGGCTCAGCAACTCAACTATCACCACAAGATAGTTCGGATGCCGAATGAAACGATACGGACCGCCCGAGACGAATGCTCGGTCCTGCTCGGCGTTGGTCAATACAGAAACGTTCCAAAAACCACCAAGTGTCCGCAGCGTCCACCACCGCAAACCTTGCGTAGCGATGAAGAGCATTGCCGCGAGCAGCCTCATTCCTGGTCCGATTTCTTCTCGGAAATAGAAGGTCTCTCCAAGTAGAGATACAAACCACGCGGCGTGCATAACGACCATCGTCTTCATGCCTCCTGACGTCTCGCTCTCGACGAATCCTCTTTTTCGCATCTCACGTTGATTGCGCTTGGAGACGAGGACCTCTACGAGTCGCTCAAGCACGCAATACGAGAAGAGCATCCAGAAGAGAGTCGTCATGCGTGGCACCGAAACAGATTAACTTGCAGTGTAAGCCCTGGGCCAACCCCTAGCATGATCATCAGATCGTTTCGCGAATACAGTCGCTCATCGATAAACGCTTTGAGGGCGAACAAGATCGAAGCGGACGACATATTCCCGTTATCTCGCAAGGAATCCCACGACCACGTTGTTTGTTCCCTCGACAATCCAAACGTATCCTCTAAGCTAGAGAGAATCTTGGCTCCTCCAGGATGGAATATCCACCACCCCACATCGCCCGAGCGAAGGTTCAATGAACTCAGAAAATCAGAGATAAGTCTTGGCGCAGCCTGCAAGAGTGCTTGGGGTATCTCACGATCGAGATGAAGGTGCGCTCCGTCATCGTGAATATCATATCCCATGAGGCTCCCCGTGCCGGGAATGAGGAACGATTGACAAGCGATTAACTCGAGTGGGCCTGGTCGCTCCGACAGCACTGCGGCAGCCGCACCATCTCCGAATATTGCCGCGCCAACTATTGTTCCGCCCTGCTGATCGCTTGGCTGGTGAACAAGCGAACATAATTCAACAGAGGTGAGCATCACCGACTCATCACCCTTCGAGAGTCCACGAGCGAGTGAAAGCCCTATTGCTCCACCGGCACAACCATACTGAAAAATCGGCACTCGAAGGACCGAGGGTGAGAGCCCTACCTGCGCAATCGCCCGGGTGTCGATCGAAGGAATACTCGGCACTGAGCACGAGGTCATTAACAACGTACGTACATCAGTTGGCTGGAGCGAGCAGGCATCTAAGCCGCCCCGAATAACCCGAGAAAGCATCGCTGCTCCGACCTCATTAAATATCTTTGCTCTCTCTCGGGACCCCTGCAGAGTGATCAACTCATCGAGTGGAACTGCAAACGATCGGCGCTCAATACGAGTCGACGATGCCAAACGTTCAAAGAGGGCTCTCTCGACGGGGAAGTCTGCAAGCCACTGACCAGCCGCTCGGGTGATCTCTTCGGTCGAATAGCTATAGGGAGCACTCTCGGTTACAACTGCGTTTACAAATGTCATGTCAATTATCGTCTCTTTGGTATCGTAGTTTGATACGAGATCGTAACTACTGGGTCTAATTTGGCTATGAGGATCGAGGGGTCCTCAACGTGAAAATCTTCCCAACGAATCGGAAGCGAGCCCTCTATTCGGTATCCATTCGCTGTGTCGCGTATCTCAGCTGGCAACGACACTTCCCTGGTAACATCACGAATCGTCAGGGTGCCACTCAGAGTGCCACGACAGCTTCCATCCCTGGTAACTACTGTAGGTTCGCATTCTTTGCTCAATCGTTTCGACGCGAAACGGACCTCAGGAAAAGTTTCCACCGCCATGACCTCCCCGAGACGATCGTCTCGAAGATCCGAATCCGTGTCGAACAACTTGACCGGAACTCGAAGCTCCACCTCTACGGATAGAGGATCCTTGGGAACTCGCAGATGAACCTTTCCAGCGATGTTCTTCGTGGTGCCGTGTACCGTGTGCCAGGTCGAATCCACCACAAAGGTCACCGTGGTATTCTTGTCGTTTAGCTCCGTGGGGACATCCCACGTCTCAGAACGAGCGCTATGAGTTGTCACGAGACAGAAAAGGGTAGAAGCGAGAAGAAAACGAAGCATAGACACGGGGTTAGTACCTACTGAGAGCCACCTATCGATATGTGCATAGCATGGATCATCTGTGGTAGGAGTACCAGCCCAGCGGGTCCTTTTAGGACGGGTAGCAACACCCGCCCTCCCAAAACAAACTCACGCATCACACTACTGAGGCGCGTCTCCGCAAGCTCCCCATATCGAGGCCCCCCTGCGCTCAGGCGGAACGAACAACCGATGCTCTTCAACTGTAACTTTCACTCTCAGACTAACGCGGCTAGTATGGTCTCATGTCGAGACTCCAATCCCGCGTCACCCCTTTGCACCGAGCCAAGCTACTTGCGCTCGTATCGGGCGTGGTGTGCCAAGCTAGCTTTTTTGCGGCAGTGGCTGTCATGGCAATCGGACTCCACGGTGAGATGATAGGTCTTTCAAACACACAGACGGCCGGGCTTGGAGCTATCTGTAACTTACTGCTTTTATTCTTTTTTCCGGCGCTTCATTCCCTTTTATTGAGCAACAAGGGGCGGAAGGTAGTGGCAGCGCTTTTACCGGGAGAAACAGGGCGGCATTTGGTAACCACCACATTCGTGACGATCGCCTCGTTGCAGCTTATTGCCCTCTTTCTTCTCTGGGCTCACCTTGGACAGGCCGAGTGGCGACCACCTGAAGCGGTACGACCGATTTGGGAGATATTGTACGCCGCCTCGTGGATTCTTCTTGCAACAGCGATGGTACAGGCGGGTTTGGGCATTCAAATGGGACTTCTTGGCTGGACATCAGTGCTCAAAGGCGAAACACCTCGCTACCCCTCATTCTCCACTGGAGGGCTCTATACAGTGTGTCGTCATCCCGTCTACTTCGCGATGGCGCTCGTGTCCTGCACCGGCCCCGTATGGAATCTCGACCATGCTATTATCGCCGCTGTATTTACAACCTATTGCGTAATTGGCCCGATATTCAAAGAGAGTCGCCTTGAGAAACAGTTCGGTGCCAAGTTCTCAGAATTCAAGAAGGATAGACCCTTTTTCCCGACACCAAGATCTCTCCTGCGTGCGCTAGGTCTCCTCGAGGCAGCTACTCCCTCGACAAAAGCACGTCTGTGATTCCTTTTATTGTATCGCGCAACTGCGCCGCTCGCTCAAACTCTCGCTTGGCTGCCGCGTCGAACATCTCTTTCTTCAGCCTTTCAACTAGCTTCTGCTGCTCTTTTGGATCCTCTGGGATCGACGTGCCGTATACTACCGCAGGCTCAGCTACAACGCTCTCAGCGCTCTCCGTCAACGAACGCTGTTCACCGCGTCGGGCCGATGTTGGAACAATTCCATGCTCCTTGTTAAACGCGGCTTGTATCTCGCGCCTTCTGTCGGTCTCGGCTATCGCTGCCTCCATCGATTTAGTCATCGTGTCAGCGTACAGAATGACCCGCCCCTTCACATTACGAGCAGCTCTACCCATTATCTGAATGAGCGACCGAGTAGATCGCAAAAAACCCTCCTTATCTGCGTCTAGAATCGCCACGAGCCCAACCTCAACAAGATCAAGCCCCTCTCGCAGAAGATTGATGCCTATCAGGACATCAAAATCGCCACGGCGCAGCCCTCGTAAAATTTCCACTCGCTCTATCGTGGTGATATCCGAATGCAAATACCTAGCTTTCACCCCGATCTCTCGCAGGTATGCAGAAAGATCTTCAGCCATTTTTTTCGTAAGTGTGATGGCAAGTACACGCTCACCATCTTTTACACAGTGCTGAATCTCTGTGAGCAGATCGTCGATCTGATGTGTTGCAGGCTTCACAGTCACAGGAGGATCCAGTAACCCTGTTGGGCGATTCACCTGTTCGACTATCACTCCCTGGCTCTTCTCAAGCTCTAAATCAGCGGGGGTCGCTGACACAAAGATGGTGTGCCCGACTCGCTCCCAAAACTCATCGAGGTTGAGCGGCCGATTATCAAGCGCAGAGGGAAGTCGGAATCCGAAATCAACGAGGGTCTGCTTGCGTGCACGGTCACCTCGGTACATTCCGCCAAGCTGAGATATCGTTACGTGACTCTCGTCAACGACCAACAAGAAGTCATCTGGAAAATAATCGAGCAGCGTTGTTGGAGGCTCTCCTGCCTCACGCCCAGCGATATGACGGCTGTAATTCTCGATTCCACGACAGAAGCCTATCTCATCGAGTAGTTCGAGGTCGTATAAGGTGCGTTGCTCAAGGCGCTGGCTCTCAAACACCTTGCCCTGCTTGAGGAGCTCCAGGCTCCAATCCTTAAGTTCAGCTTTAATGGTAACGATCGCTTGATCGATCGACTCACGCGACGTGACGAAGTGGCTAACCGGATACGCAGTGCACGCACTAAGCGAGCGAAGAGAAGCGCCCGTAAGGGGGTCTATCTCCCGTATCTCCTCAATCTCATCTCCAAAAAAGAGTAGACGAATAGCCGCTGCATCCTGATCCGACGGAAAGATATCAATCGTTTCACCACGAACACGGAACGTGCCTCGCGTAAACTCAATATCGACACGCTTGTACTGCATATGCACAAGTTTTCGAATAATCTCTTCACGGCCAATGCGATCACCCTTCTCTACGAAGAGCATCATCTTGAAGTAATCTTCTGGTGCTCCGAGTCCGTAGATACAACTCACACTCGCTACGATAATCGTGTCGCGCGACTCAAGGAGCGCCTTGGTCGCCGCATGGCGCATCTTGTCGATCTCTTCGTTGATGGCCGAGTCCTTCTCGATGTACGTATCCGTCGACGGGATATACGCCTCGGGTTGGTAGTAGTCGTAGTAGCTGACGAAATACCGAACTCGATTGGACGGAAAGAACTCAAGGAACTCGTTGTAAAGCTGCGCCGCCAAGGTCTTATTCGGAGCGATCACCAGCGTAGGGCGATTTTGCTTAGCGATTACGTTAGCTATCGTAAACGTCTTTCCAGAACCCGTAACTCCGAGCAGCGTTTGAAATCTGACGTTTTTTTCTAGGTTCTCGTTGAGGCTTGCTATGGCTCGCGGTTGATCTCCTCGAGGAGTGAACTGCCCTTCAAGCTTGAATGCCTCCGACTTAGGAACAGCTTTAGCCGCTTCTGGCCTACGATTACTCACCGCTTCGTGCGACGCTTAGCGTCAGCGATACGCTCCTTCGCGAGCTCTACCGCGACCTCTTCCGTAAAGCGCCCCCTCCGTTTCGATTCATCGAGAACTCGAGCTGTCGTATCGTAAACGCCCGCAACCTTCTTCTCGATCCAGTCGCGCTTTGGCCCCCCCTCCATGCGCTCTGCAGCGACACAGATAACTCCACCTGAGTTAATCGCGAAATCTGGGCAATAGAGAATCTCTCGCTCTGTGATCTCGCCATAAACCGACCGATCCGGGAGCTGATTGTTCGCAGCCCCTGCGATAACTTTACAGCTCAAGCGCTTAAGCGTATCGCCGTTTACCGTCTGCCCGATGGCGCACGGCGCGAAGATGTCACACGGCTGATCGTAGATAGCATCCGTAGTTACCACAGTCGCGCCAAACTTCTTCGAAGCCTCATCAAGCGCAGTCGCGTTTGTATCACAAACAGTTACTAGCGCTTCGGCCTTCGTGAGGTGTTCCAGCAAATACATTCCGACGTGACCGACCCCCTGGATCGACACGCGCTTTCCCTTAAGCGTTGGCTCTGCGGCGAACCGTCGCTCCACCGCCGCGCGCATGGCGTGAAAAACACCAAGTGCCGTCCAGGGTGATGGGTCACCAGCGCCACCTTGCTTCGGATCCGTACCAACTACGTGCTTGGAGACCGAGCGGATCCACATGATGTCAGAGACAGAGGTTCCCATATCCTCTGCTGTGATGTAGCGGCCTGCCAGATGATTGAGGCACTCACCGAACTTTTTAAAAAGCTCCTCACGTCCCTCTTTCATGTGCGGGTCAGCGATGAGACACGATTTACCACCACCAAGATCGAGGCCAGCGAGGGAGCTCTTGTATGTCATTCCTTCTGAGAGCCGCATGACATCTTCAAGCGCCTGTGCCTCATTGTCATAGGCGCGCATACGACAACCACCCAGCGCAGGTCCGAGCGTCGTGTCGTGGATACCAACAATTAGTTTCAGACCAACGTCTGGATAGTTAAAGAACGCGACCTGTTCGTGACCGCGCGCGCTACAGTGTTGGAGTACGGACTGAGACATATCACTCCCCTAAAGGCCCGAGAAAAGTGGGCAAAGACGAACTATCGCGTCAAAAAGCACAGGCTGCTGGACATCCCGAGCGTACACTCAGTGTACCCAGATTACCTGTTTGGGTCGATCATTTCCCCTTTGTTCGGGTCGGGGATCCCCGCATAGTCCTGCGGTCGTCGCTTACAACCCGTGGCAAACACACAGACAATCGCGAGGACCACACACACGCGAAGAAGAGAAGTATTGATACTCATAGATACCCTGCGAGACCTTCACCTATCGTGCCCAGCGTTGCTTCGAGCACTCTTCGGCTCACACCGAACCAAAACTACGAGCGTTCGCTCAATCGCTTACGCCCATTCGAATGCCCTGGAGAGGACTTGAACCTCCACACCCTTGCGGACACATGACCCTGAATCATGCCTGTCTACCAATTCCAGCACCAGGGCAAAAGTGATGCCTGAAGATGTTCGTTCTAGCACAGGTCTTAGGTGATTGAAACCCACCTAAGTCTCACGATTACAGAGCGTTAGGAGAACACCACCCCTTGAGCAAGCGGCAGGTCATCACCGTAGTTGATGTTACAGGTCTGACGCCGCATATACTGCTTCCACGAGTCAGAGCCCGACTCGCGCCCCCCACCAGTATCCTTCTCGCCACCGAAGGCACCACCGATCTCGGCTCCCGACGTACCCATATTGATGTTAGCAATCCCGCAGTCAGTGCCTGACGCCGACAAAAACCGCTCCATCGACTGCATATTTCGCGTAAACATCGATGAGCTCAACCCCTGCGGCACATCGTTGTTAAGCCCAATAGCCTCCTCGGCGCTTGAGACAGGCACCACATACAAAATCGGCGCGAAGGTCTCTTCCACCATGAGCGGAATAACTTTTGGTGCTCTGACAATCGTAGGCTCAACATACAACGCAGATGGCAACCCAGAGAGCACTCGTCCGCCGTGCACTATCTCGCCCCCTTCTTTGGCAACCCGCGCGATAGCAGCCTTATACCCTTCAACCGCGCGCTCATTGATCAAGGGACCCATCAGTGTTCCAGTTGCTAGCGGATCGCCGATCCTCACCTGCGCATAGGCGGCTCTGAGTTTTGAGAGAAACTCGTCGTACACCTGGGCGTGTACAAACGCTCGTCGAATCGTCGTACAGCGCTGACCCGCGGTTCCAACCGCGCCAAACAAAACGCCCCGAATAACCAGATTCATATCCGCGTCGGGCATTACGATTGTGGCGTTATTACCACCAAGCTCAAGGATACACCGTCCAAGACGCGC
>OMII01000099.1 GCA_900299055.1 Pseudomonadota bacterium
GATGAGCTTGCCGATAAAATTAATCGCGATTTAAGCTCTATCTTCTAAGCGGCTTTCTTAACTACCGCCTGAAGCTTTTCCTCAACGAGCTCCTCGACCACCGGGACAAACTCCATCTGATCAGCCAGTGAATCAGCCAACTCGATCGCCACAATCGAGCCAAAAAACTCTTGAGAGTATCTCCTCAGATACGAGAGACTTCCACCCTCCACCCTTGTGTGCGTGTGATAGGTCACCTCTCCGTAGGAATCGATAAGCGCCGCGTCACCACTGAGACTCACGTGATTCACCAGCACTGGCGCCTTGCGAACTAAGCGCTCCAGCTTCTCGAATTCCTCCGGATTTTTGCGTCGCAGATCCTCCGCGTGGGCAACATCCATACATATGCCATGAAATCCCGAGAGGTCCATCAGATCAATAGACCGGTCGATAAAGGCGTTCTCAATTGCGATCTTACGACGAACCTCGGCGCTTAACGTATGCCGCAACGGGTACTGTCGAACGGGATGAAGATTAAAGAGCTCGGTGCCAAATCGATCCATCAGCTATCGATACTCGTCTTCGGACATATCAGAGACAGCGTGAACAAACGGGATCCTAAAGAGGTGCCGTACGTGCGTCAACTCAAGCTCACGATAGAGCTCACGACGCTCGGCCGCGTTAACGCCAGTAAGAAACAATCCCACCGCTCGAAGTCCAAGCGGCTCGATCTCGGCTATCTTATCGCGCCATGAGCTGGCGCTGCGAGTGATGGTCGTCACTGACGGAATGACTGTAAAGCCACGCATAAGGAATCTCCTCAGGTCTCTTACCTAGAGATATGCGCGTGTCAGGGGCTAGCGTGACCTGGTTCTTTGAGCCTGCTCAAGTCCGAATTTAGCGGTCTTAAATCCCTGATTTTGCCTAGGCTTACGCTAGTTCATACACTTGTGAGTTGAGCGCTGTGCTCAAAGGTTTTAGTTCCATTCCTCAAATGGTGCCAGGCACCAAGGAAGAGCAAATGTCTTATCCACTAAAGGGTGGCGCAGGAAGCTTTCAGACCTTCGGCGAAGGTGAGATCGCGGTAAATCTGACGTATGGGGGATTCACGCTTCCGGTTCGTAACGGGAAGCTCTTGTTGGCTCGACGAGATGACAAGCCAAACATACCCTATCCGGGATGGTGGAATTGTCTCGGCGGTGGCGCAAGCCCAGATGAGATGTCGCCGACCGAGGTTGTCGGCAGAGAGTTCCGGGAGGAATCCCTCTGCGAAATCGGGAGGATCGTCGGCCGTGTTGGTCGACCTCTCCGAGCGGTCTTGGGGAAGCCGAAGAAACTCGGCGACCCTATCTCGATCGACACCGCCGAGTGTTTTCTCGTGAGTTTCGACGGGGAACCTTCCCTCACCGACGAAAGTCGAGAGGTCAAGTGGTTCGACTTCGCCGCTCTGAAGGCGGAAGCGAAGATCGTCGGACGCGACGTGACTCCTTACGGGCGAACGATGATGTTTGCTCTGTGGGGAGTCTCTCTGGCTGCTAGTCCTGTCTACATTGGAGACCACAAGCCAGAGTTCTTCCGGCGCATGGGGCTCCGAGGCGTACCTTGCCCCGAGTTCGTGCTATCAAGGGATGAGAGATATCTCGTCCAAGTGGATAGCAAGGCAATGCGGGTGTGGCACAACCTCTCGATTGCTCCCGAGGCAAACGAGAATGGAGTTCTTCAGGATGGCTGCCTCAAAGAGTTTCTCGGGGCCTAACTGGTTTTTCTAAAAGGCAATCCTGAGAGACAAGCGACGCTTGCCTCTCCTGCGCTGTAGCAGTATCTACAGCACTTTTTCTTCCTGAATTTCCTCTATCCGTATCTCTTGCCACTCTCATATCAGCACACTACTACCGAGCGCCGAGAGCCTCGCGACACGTTAGCGCGAGATGACTACGCAACCTGCGCCGCTAACGCCCCTACTATCGCCTCGACGCACGAGCGCATCTTGTCGAACCCTTCCGACTTCTGGACGAGCGCTTCATTCATATAGGTAGCTCGGTTGATTTCGAGCATGAGGGCGACCACTCGAGAGTCTTTGTAATACGGGAGCGGAACATATGTACCGGCGAAAGGTTTGTTAAGGCCAAAAGAATAGCCAAACTCGCGAGTGATTCGCTCGATAACCTTAACAGAGGAATCCGGTGTGTGATGTGGATCGGTTCCCAGCACCACATCGGGCCGCTCGGTATCTCCGAAGAGCTCATACGGCAAGGGTCGCTCAGGGTATGAGTGGCAATCAATTACAACACACGTACCAAACCTCTCAAGACAGCCTTGCGCTTGTCGGATCAACTCGCCGTGATAGGGGCGATAGTACGTCGCTAAGACGCGCTCTCGCTCCTCTTTCGACAACTCCCTCCGAATGCGCTGGCGCTGACATCCATGGGTGTAGATAGCCCCCATTCCGCGCTCCGCCATAATCTCTTGCGCGTCATCCTCAAACCGCTCCGGGTCGAGCACAAAACGGCTTACCTCATGCCGCACCATGCAACCGCCCGCGGTAACGATAGGCGAGTACAACTCGTCAGTAAACCAATCGACTAACTGTCGATTTTGCTCACGCACATCCTCGTCGCTCACCGTGAATTGATCTCGCGTCCACTCTGGAATGAGATCGGAGCTATGCGGCACGTTCGCCAGCAACGGTATACTTGGAAAGGAGTTGAAGACCGAGTAACTCATTATCTTGCCATTTGTATAACATCTGGAGTGCCCAGCGAATCATAAAGCCAGTCTCTAGGTGCCAGATCCGGGTCGAACGAATACCGCGCAACTTCCTTAAAGCCGAACCGCTCGTAGAACCGCGGCAAGGAACCTCCGACATCAAAGCACGATAAAAACTGCACACCCTCAGCAATCGCTCGCTCCATTAACAGCTCGCCATAGCGAGCCCCTGGGTACGAGAAAAGCGACACTAATTCCGTCCCCACGACACCAAAACCACCTCTTTCATCCTGCGTCAAAAAGAGGCGGACTCGTTGCTGCACATACTCATCCACGCTCAACCGGTCGAGCATTAACTTCGCGACTTGAGGCAAGCCCTCACGAACCTCAACAAATCGCGCGAATTGCTCTAGTGAGCAACACTCGGTGATAACTTTTCCCCGCTCGAGGTCGGAGAGTATTGCTGCTGAAATAGTTCCAGTAAGCACCGCCCGCCCAATAAGATCGGCGAAGCGATGCGCGGAGTTATCTAACGGCTCCATGCCAATACCATCAGTAGTATGTACAAGTTACTACGAAGAGGTTTCCCCGCCTGAAATCAGACTAGGGCCAATCTTCGCCTGAAGCCCAAGGCTTCAGGAGAGCAGCGACAGCTATAAGCTGTAGCCACCTCTGGTGAGCACCGTTCATGCGTGGAGAACGCGTGTCGGTTGCTGAATGGCTTATCGGACCAGAGCCTAGCCATTACTCTTGATTTGTGGGCCTAACGGTACCATCAAGGCGAAAATGGCTCAAGACCCCCTGTCTAGTATGCGCAAAACCCACAGTTTTACCCATTTTTTGCAGCTAAGGGCCCAGTACGAAATGGTTTTCACCTTCAAGGTTCTGTACTACAGTGCGCCCACTTGCGCCCAGGATAGATAGGCTATCACCCATCACCTATCTGTCGTGGAAACGCGCGAAATGGTTTTCCAATTCGGTTTTCTACGGATCCCTACCACAGAAAGGAGGGCGATCGTGAAAGAACGCGGTCCCCTGGACGATCTCCCAGAAGGAGTTACGACTGTAGGCGAGGCTCTACGCAAAGCCTTCGAAGGATTCTCTTGGTTTCCCAACGAGCTCATTCCCGTGCTGTGTGCTCCCTATTGCGGGGAAGCGATACGGGCCTCGCTCGACTCGCTTATGCGACGTCACGAGGCGGGTGAGCTTGAGAACAAGGAGA
>OMII01000100.1 GCA_900299055.1 Pseudomonadota bacterium
AGGTTCACTCCAAAGTACGCGTCACCATCGGCGGTAAAAACACACGCAGCGTGACGTTTGCGGCCCGGGGTAGTCTCGCCATCGGCGGATGAATTGTGAACGATCGCGCGAAGCTCTCGCGCGATTGCTCGAAGCGAGTTTCTTTCAATCTGAAGATTGCATACGTCATCGGCGGAGAGGGAGAAGTCTAGCTTCTTGTACGCCGCGGAGGGTCGCGGAGAAACGTGAGGACGAGATACGCCACCGTGTGGAAATGGTAAGAGCGCGTTGTGCTCGTAGAGAGTCTCTCCGACGTCTGAGACGTGGAGAAGCTTCATGCTGCGGTTACATCCAGGCACGAAGTGCTCGGCGAGGCGCTCAAGAACCAGCCCGTCAAATGGTGGGCGTTCCGTGTCTTTCTCATAGGTGACGACGAGTGGAAAAGAATGGTGCCCGGAGGTAACAGCTACTCCTGTCGCGCACTCAACTGAGTGGCCATAGCAGTTTGGATGGGCGTGGTTTCTCGGCATCCCGAAGAATAGGTGTCCTTGGTCAGTCAGTAGTGTGGTGAATGATGTGACCTTGTAGTGATGAGCCAAGTCTCGCGTGAGGGCGCCGAGCTCCGAGGTGATGGTGTGTGTGATATTTTCGGGACAGATCGGCACCTGCAAGGTGTCGGGAAGGTGGAGTCCTTTAACGAGCGATTTAGGATCGCAGCGGTCTTTAACAAAGCCAGGAGGAAACCAGACGGACCGGTACGCCTCCGGTCCCGGCATTGACGCCGAGTGATCGGGCGAAACGCTCGGATTGATGATGTTCGGCTCGTTGCCCATACGAACGCGATCCTTGTCGAGAGTTATTGGCCCGGGTCTCCGAAGAGACCGCCGAAGTCATGGCCGAGACCTCTCTGCTTGTCTTTAAGGTCATGCCGAAGAATTGGATTGCTCTCGATCATCTCTGGAAAGTGAAGGTTTCGTACCCCGACTACCTCAATTCCGTTGCTCTCCAGGCCCGCGCGTTTTCTGGGGTTGTTGCTGTGGTGTTCGACCTTTCTCACTCCAAGGTCCTGCAGCACAGCGCCGGCGACGGTAAAATCTCGAATCTCTCCGTGAAACTTGTGCTGTTCGTAGGCCTTTACGGTGGTGACCGGCTCGCCGTTTTCGTCGACGTTCTGAACTATTTTACCATTGTCCCAACCGAACATTGCTTCAAGCTGAAACATCTTGCCGTATACACCATTACCGCGACCTTCCTGCTGTAGGTAGAGGATGATGCCTTTGCCTTCCTGGCGTATTCGATCCATCGTCTCGTGGAGTTCGGCACGACACTCACAGTTTTGCGCGTGGAACTTTTCGTTTGTCTGACACGAAGAGTGGACTCGAGTCGGATATACCTGAGTTCCATCGAGACCATCTCGGAGCTCTCCGTACACGAGCGCGATGTGAACCTCACCGGAGGTGTAGTCTCCGTAGGCGACCATCGTCCAGTCACCGAAGGAGGTCTTAAGAGGTCCTTCACCAAGTCGTTGTACAATCGGGTGATTGTGGGCTTGGACTAGGTTCTTGTTGTGGGCGATCGCCGACCAGGGCATCTTCCACTCTTCGTTGCCTTCTCTGATAATTTCCTGCGCCTTGAGAATATAGTACTCCTTTTCGTCTGCGGGGCACGAAGGCGTATTCTCTTTAAAGTCTGGGCTCAGTTGGATGCGCTTTGTTTCGTTCTCTGAAACAATGCTCGCGTTTGGAATGTTTAGGAACTGAAGGATCCTTCGCGCCGCGTGGTAGTCACGTTGGTCCTCGAGCGTCTCTCCAGCAGGGTGGTGCTCTTCGGGAATCCCCGATTCTTTCCACGACTCCAGTGCGCCGTCTGTGTTCCAGAAGAACTTTGTCTTAAGCTCCTCAAGGAACTTTTGCATTCCGTTGCCTCGTCCGTCATGGTCGAGGTAGACGATCACTCCAGGACCACCTTGGGCGTGCACGGTTTTCATCCACGATTCGATCTTATTGGTGTCGCCACAGCCGTTCGCGAGGAACAGCTCGGTCGCGGAGCACGCGGAGTGAACTCGTACAGGGACCGTGGCGTTGCTGGGAAAGGCGCCATTGTTGAGGTCGCCGTATACAAGTGCTGAGGCGTGCGCGCCAGTCGTGCGGTCGCCGAACGCGACGTATGTCCAGTCGCCGTGTTTCGTGGGAAGTGGCGCGGTTCCTAAGTGCTCTAGGAGCGACGCTTCCGCTTTAAGAAGGGTCTCTCGTCGTTCGTCCGCTAGTCGAGTTGGCTCAGTCCAGCGCAGGTGTCGCTCGTTGATTAGTCGTGCAAGCGCTATGTTGGTGGAAGTGTCTAGGGCGTCGTGGTGAAGATGTGGGGGGGATTGCTGCTCTCGCCGGCCTTGGCCAGCTACATCGTTAGAAGTCTGAGTCTGGTCCGTTCCACTCATTGTCTTCGCCTGCCTAGTAAAAGGGGATGTGTAGATAAATCTTTAACGAAATATCGTTTTAGAGGGCGCTAGTCAACTCAAACCAGCCCGAAATCAGCCGCTTTCGGGACTACGTTAATCCCAGGTGGTCTGCGATGGGCGTAGCGGCGCTCTGCCGGGTGCACCCAGCACGCTTTGTGAGTGCAGTAGGGCGCGTTATTCGAGCTCTAGGTACTTTCGAATCGAGATGTTTTCCTCGTTGAGGGCAGCAAATAGCGACACGCGCTCAGTCTGCCCTTCGAGGGGTGAGAGGATAAGATCGATGGATACCTGGGCTGTGGAATCTGCAGTGGCGTAGTGGTGCTTAATAAGTCGCGCCACAGCAGTGTAGTCTCGACCGTCAAACTTTGTGCCTATCTTTCTGCAAGCTTCTTGGGCGCTTGCATACTCGCCGCGACGGATAAGATCTGCTTCTTTAAAGACCGAGCCGATACCGTTTCCGCGACCATCTTTGGGGTAAAGCAACACGAGGCCGCGACCCTTTTCGACGATCTTCTGAACCGATTTTCTAAAGGTATCTCGCTCTGGGTTCTGGATGAGAGGGAAGCGACCCACTATGCTCTCTGTGTGAATTCTCACCACTGGCACGTTGTCCCGTGCTGGTGAGTCGCCCTCGTGTTGAAGCACTGGAAAGACTAGGTTCGTGCTTTCATCGAGGTAAACATGATTATTGAAGAAGTATGGGTGTCGCGCGAGTAGTGCGTCTACTGGGTTGTGCGGATCTTTTGCTCGAATCTCGCTCATGGCTGACTCGTTTAGCTTAACTTTGACCGCACCGGTTCGCCCCTCAACAAAGCCAAAACTTTCAATGACCGTTTGTCCAAGCAGTTTCTGCGCGGTGCCTAATTCCACCATCACTTGGGCGGGGAGTATGCGCTCATTTGTTGGTGGGCGAATCGGGAGCCAGTACGTCGCCCGGTGGATAAAGCGAAGAGCATCTTGTAGTACATATGACTGGTGGACTTTATTGTCCGGGTATATGTGCCCATCGCCGTCTGTTTGCTTAATATGCTCAGGCTTGAATGTGTGAGCCTCTATTTCGCCCTTCGTTCTCATGTAGTGCAGATTGAAGGGGTTCGCTGGGTATGAATGCGTTCGGGTTCCGGCAACCTTTAGGCCGTGTTCCTCCAGGCCTGAGCGCTTTCGGTGGTTATTCGTCATCAACTCGAGGCCAGCGTTTATTCCGAGTAGATATACGATGTCGTTGATCGATGAGTAGTCTCTAGCGTCGCGCGGGAGACCCATCAGATTGTACGCGTCGAAAGTCCCCAGCTCGTCTTTTGATGCTATGACCATCATCCGATCCATAGCCTTGGCCTCATAGCCAGCGCCTCTTCCTTCTTGTCGCAGGTAAAATAGAACGCCGCGGCCTTCATTGCTGATCTGTTCGAGAGCGCCGTTGAGTTGTTCTACGCAGTCGCAGTCGCAGGCGCAGAGGGTTTCGCTGGTGATGCACTCGGAGTGTGTGCGAATCAGCAAGTTCTCGTCTGAGGTAATGTCTCCCTTTGTAAGGGCGATCACGTACCCATTAACGTCGCGTGTTCGAAAGAGGTACGCCGTGAAATCGCCGTACTCAAGCTGTAGCTCCATTTTTCCAAGGCACGTTGTCTGGCCGCGAGTGGGGCAACTGTTGTGACTCATGGAAAGAGCACTACCTGGAGGGTAGTTAAACGCGCTGATGACCTCTTTGGCGAGCGGGCCGCTGGGATGATCGAGGCTCTCGAATACTCGATGAATACCGTTGCAGGTCTGGTGACCGCACTCCTGGGCACTCTGATCTGACTCCGCACCACGCGGGTCGTGAGGGGGGGGTGAAGTGGCTCCGGTCACGGAGGTTTCGGCCATTTTCTGAGGATCTCTAAAAGCTAGCCTATCTTCGATCGAGTTCGATCTTGGAATGATGTTCTATCATTGACGCCAGGCTTACTCTAGGGCGGAGGGAGAAAAAAATCGCTTTTGCGCAAAATTGAGCCCTCGAATGCGGCTCTCTGGCGACGCGCGGTCGTTGTTGGGGGTATGGGCGCTTGTGTGAGCTCGTTTGTCGCCCAGAAAGGCCCATAATTGTTGGTGGTAAGACTAGGGGAATGGTCCGACTAACGCCCTAGTTCCTGACGCAGCGCCGTTAGGAAGGGAATGTCTCTGTACTGATCTGGCTGTACGAAATCCCACGCGACTCCCGTAGGTTGTGGGTAGGGCGTTTTCGTCTCAATGATCTCCTCTGGCGTGACGATCCAGTCGAGAGGGCTATCGTGCCCCTGCATCGGAAGCTGGTCGTTCGGCACAACTTGTAACTGATGCACTGTTGTCACGATCTTTCCGTGTGAAGGTATTGTCCCGAGCTCGCGGAAAATCCCAAGCTCAAGGTCAGCGAATCCACCACCCTTGCCGGTTCTGCCGCCTTCGCGCGTTACGGCTACACATCCGACACACAGGACGTCCATTGGCATCATTTCACGAAATTGCACCGGTTTTCCGTACTTCAAAGCGCCCTCGAGTGTCGCTGCCTCCTCGAACGCCACGCCTTTCTTGGTAAGCTCGGCTGGGTCTAGGAGCACAAATGGGTAGTCCTTCGCCAGTTCAGGCACGGGCATATAGAGGAACTTGCCATCGCGAAGCGCTCGGTAGCGAACAGGTATCTGAGGAGCATCGGGGTTTGACTTAACTACCTTCGCCTCTTTCCAAAATGGCAGCTGTGAAAGCTTCTCGGCTGCGATGTCCGCACCGACATAATCAGGAATTGAGTCGAAGAGCTCTCCGATGCCAGCGGCATTTTTCTCGAGCGCGATCCACACAGAGGCGCGCAGCTTGTCTTTTTCGCTGTTACGGCCAGACCAACGTAGGTTCTCATCGCTCATGGGGAAGCCTCATGGAAGTAAAGAATCAGTAAGTTGGGGGAGTTTATCGGATATTGCTGTCCTTAGTAAACCTTCTGGGGGTTCCGACAAAGAAAAGGGCATTTAGGCCCGATTTGATTAGGGTGCGGGGGTGTATGATACTCCAGAAATATTGCGTGTTTAGGGAGGCGAGGCAAAACCTTCCCGTAGCGATACAGTGGACGTTGAGTTGATAGTCGATTTTCGTGATGGGAAAAAACCGCAGGTGTATCCTCAGTGATACATTGAGGATTTTCCTCATAGAAAAAACTCGAAAAGCAGCCCATGATCTGCTTTCGCGGCAGAGAGGAGTTTTGCCTCGCTTCCTTCGGGGATTATACCACCATGATGCAGCCGACAGCGCCGCGCGAAGTTCTGGCCGCGGTTCGATCCGCGCAGGACCTTATCTTTGACGTCGATCTAACGCTGACCGAGCGACAGTGTGCTATCTCGCCCGATCTTGCAGATACGCTGGCAGCTACGGGAAAGCGACTTGGAATTTGCACGAGCAGGGCCCTCAATGAGCTCGATGAGGTGTTTAGCGATCTGAGGCAGCCAAACGCACGGTCGACCTTGATGCGGGGACCGATCGTTCTTGAAGACGGTGGGTTGGTTATTAAGCCAGGTGAGCACGAGCCGACATTGCTTGTTTCGAGAGAACACTACGAAGCGGTTACCACACTGGTTGATTTTATTAAGAAGCGGATAGACCGGGAGGGTTGTGTCGGTGATAAGTGGTACCGGTTGCGCGGCTTGGAATCGCCCTTCGTGCACTTACCGACTCAGTATGATTACAGAACGAGCTTTAGTATCTGGCAGCACCACGACGATGGCATGGAGGTGCTAAAGCCCCTCCTGCCGAAGACGATGGCATGGGTTCAAGCTGCCGTTTCGGCACTTGGAATAGGAGATGACGTGCAGCTGCTTGAGATCGGAGATGGAACCCTCCGAATCGCTGCGCCGGCTAGAAGCAAGGGTGTTGCACTCAAAGAGCTTCACGACGAGGGAGTTCTTGATCTCTCAAAGACAGTTTATTTCGGTGATGGAAAGAACGATGTGCCGGCAGCAGCGGTCATTCGAGCGTTTGGTGGTACGACGATTGCCGTGGACACCCACTGTCGAGAGCTCGTTGAATTGGCTTCGTACGCCTTACCAGGCAGAGGCCCAGAGGGGCTGAGAAGATTTTTGGCGGGTACGTTCCGCTGAAAATGAGCGCCGCTGAGTGCGTGGGTTACGTAGATACAATCTCGCCCGCAAGGCTGCTGACGGCAGATAGCATTGTGGTAACATCGGTATCCTCAACGCCTGCTTCGCGCAGTGATTCCTCAAGTGCTTTGGCGACTAACGCAAATGCTTCTTTTGTTACACTAAGATGAGCGTGGGCCTCTTTCAGTGAGCGGCCTGTGTAGATGCTCGATGGTGCGCCCATCGCCATTGCGATGAAGTTCACCTGGTGATCGGCTAATTTTTGCATATTCACGCCCTGAAAGAATGGGCGCAATGTGTCGTTTGCAAGAAGGCGTCGATAAAAAGAATCGACGATCGGGATAATAGTAGGAAGGCCCCCGTACTTTTCGTAGAGCGATGTTGTCATGCTCCTCTCCTCAGGATGATCAAAAAGGTTATCGGATCTGCGGAGAGTTTATCGCAAGACACTGCATCGCGCAGGTCGAAAATTACAAATAGTCGTTACGTGTTCGCGCCACGCGTAGAGCAGATGCATAGCATACGCTCCCAGTCGATGGCGCCCAGTAAAGCGCAAATGCGAATCGACGGAATCATGTAATCCAGTGTTATCTTGCTTGGTGTTTGAGGCGCGTGCGCGGCATCCTGAAAGGCACCCCAGTGCTGAGTTCCGCCGAAAGTTGCGTTAAACTCGCGTATTTCTTTAAGGCTCCATTGATGGATGGGTTTGTCGAACCTTCCGATCGACGTTAGGACGGAGCGGAGCCACATCTGACACCTGCCAATCATTGCTGATTCTCTGACTGGACGACTTTCGCCGTCCTCAACCACAGGATTTGGATTGCAGACCTGAGCGACCTCGCATACACCCCTCTCGAGCTGTCGACCTGCAAAGTAGGTGTTTATTTGGGTTTCGATCCCAGCGCCTGTGGCAAAGTGCATACAGTAGAGATCGTCACCGCGCATGGCCAGGTTTCCGCTTAGTGGCCATATAAACTGCTGACAGAGGAGGGCAACACCACGAGTGAGTTCGGATTGGAGTGGATCGGTAGCGAGTAGGTTAGCTTCCCGAGTCCATGCCTCGTTGTTTCGGCCAGGGCCAGTTTTGGCAGTCTTAATAAGCCTTGGCGCAGAGGCAGAGCCAAGCACTAGAGGCACAGCGAGGTGGGCGAAGGAGTCGTATTCCGAAGGCCGCACAAAGTCGGTGTCACTGAAGAATACAAAGCGTCCGTGTAGCCGATCTTGAAGTGCTGCGACGGCTACGCCAGCCAACATCGTGAGGCCCTTGCCGCCTACGGGCGGAAGAGTGGTGCCACCACGAGAGATGGTCGGGATCGAGCATTTTTCCCCAATCAGCTTCCAATCGAAGCAGCTCAAAATTTGCTCTTGAGAAACGAGTTGTGAGTTGGTGCCAGAAATGACGTGCTGAACGTTTATCTCGGATTTACTATCCTGCACCGCGCTAACCGCAAGCACTGAATCGTTGCCGACTGTTTCAAGCGCGTATTGAACGTTAAGGTGCGCGGTTTGTCGCTCGGCAACAAACGGCAAGATGGCGACGATGTCATCTCGATGAAGACGATGCAGAAGTTCTTCGCGTAACGGCTGCAATGCCTCCCAGCGGAGGTTTAGATTGTGGCGCCGCTCAGAGTCAAATGGTCGATTGTATACCCCGCATTCGAGGAATGAAGAGTACGTAGATAAAATGGGATCGTCTTTAGATACGCAGTGAACATAATTTTCTGGGCGAGCTCCTGCTGCGCGTTCGCCAACGGAGTTGTGCATCCCTATGTCGATTGTTTGTTGCGATGCTATGGAGGCGGCACGCAGCGAGTCGATAGTCTCGCGGTACTCGGTTGGTGAAAGGTGTCTTGCCTCAAGTAATTCCTGGGCGTTCTTGAGGTTTCCCCCTACTAGGGACCGAAAGGAGAGAAGGGCCGCAATATCTTCGCCTGAGGATTGAGCAGGTGTGTGAGCGCTCTGCTGCGTGCGAGTTGGAAAAGAATCGACTCCTGATTGATCGACAGAAAAAGAGAACGACAGCTGAAGAGCGGTGGGGTTGAGCTGATGAGTTTCGTCGAGAGACGAAGTTGCCGATGGTTTTGGAGTTG
>OMII01000101.1 GCA_900299055.1 Pseudomonadota bacterium
CTATTGAGCGCGAACTCAGACGCTCCCGTCACACCGACTACAACGGAAGGGCCCATACCTTTCGAGTTTTGGAGTGAAACTCCCGAAACGAACCCCTGACTCTCCTCTGCAGATTTTTGCCTGGCCGCTGTCTTCTTCAGATCAAGGTCAGCCTTCACGCCCTTCGGCGTAAGATCAACATCACTCGCTGAAACCGGCACTACTTTCGGAGACCGATCCGGATTCTCCGCTCCAGCATCCGGCAGTACGGGCTTCTGAACCGCTGGTTTCGTGGCGCTATTTGTTCCACCAGAGGCAACAACCTCCTCATCAAGCATCAGAGTTGAAGCCTTCTGTGTCTTTGGCCCTTGGGCAATTAGAACTTTTGATGAACTATTCACACTCGCTGCTTTCGCTTGCTCGAGTCGTGGAGCGCTGCTTTCTCTAGAACTACCGCGCTTCGCGAGAGATAAAACGATCAGTCCGCCACGACCCGATGTAGCAAACTCGACATCATTACCATCTCGTAGATCGATAACTACGCGACTATTCTTTCCGTGATTTCCAACTCTAACAGCACTTACGTGCGATAGCTGTTTCGTCGCGATAGGCGACTGCTGCTGAAGCGTTGATGATTCAATATCTACAACAAGTCGCGCGGGTGATTCTAAGCGGGAAACATTATAGCGCGGTGTCTGCGCAAGAGTAGGGATAGATATCGAATCACTTGTTCCGTTGCTTGTCGTAGAGATAGAAGTTGTTTGAAGCGTGTGCTTGCGAGTTGAACTCTTTGAGGCAACTTGAGAGACCTTCGCGGATACAGGTTTCCCTGTCCGCGTTGCTCGCGCCTTTGGCTCACTCTGAGCTTCTGCGGCTAGAATCGCGAGAGACGTCGCGATTAGCGCACCAAAATATCGACCACGTAGCTGAGAACTCATGACTCATCCTTTGAGTTACCTTCACGTCTACTTCCGATAGCAATCCTTGCCTGCTCCGGGGCTGCGTTGAGGTCGTGAAGCCCCTCAACTGCCTAGCGAGGTGGTTTCATCAACCCCCACCACATATCCAAACAACTATTTACCCAGGAGAACGAGAGACGGCATAGTTCTCCCCCAGATATTCAGGTACTGAGGGATGAGATGGTGAGGCTGGCGTAAAAGTATCGGAAATATGAACGCTGCACGCCGCTGTCGCGTTTTTCCTTCGGGCAATACTAAGACTCGATCAGTCGGCGCGCTTTTTTTATAACGTATGTTGATGGGACACTGGCCGCTCTACTCGATTTTCGCAAGGCTATGACGTTTTTGTTACATGACTGATGCAAACTTTGACACGAATTGTTGCGTTTGCTTGCTGACTACTCGCCCGCTCGATTATCAACGACCCAACAACAAGGCTTGGCGCAGCAATATTTAGTCGTCGATAAAAATCTCGCAGCTGCGAAAAGTCGCCAACAAACGAGAGTTGAAATCGTGGCGTTATCTCCGCGTCTCTCGGATCACAAATAACACCTGACTCGACTGAGTCTAAGTGGATGCCCGCCATAAGCGCCGTGGTGGTAATAGCCTCTAGAGTCGAATGTGCTGCCTCCGAAGGCATTTTATTAGACCCGCCGTTTGGCTTCGGCGCAATGTGCTGTAGTGCAGAACTGCTCCTCTGCGTTGCCTTATCAACCGATCCCCTCAGCTCAATGGCTCGCTCGTGGCTACGCGCGAGGCTGTAGATCTGTCGGCCTACAACAATCACGAGAGAGACAGCTACTATTGGCAGTAAGAATCGGACGATCAATGAGCGGAGGCATTCGAATGTACTTTCCTTACTTGCTCCCACGCATAGAATTATCCGCTCGTGTAGCCGCGCTGCCCTCATATGCGCCAGCCTCACATGACGCCTTCTGAGCCCAGTGCTCCGAAAGAAACACGGGCGCTAAATTGACTATAGTGACCGATCTCCTGAGCAGAAGTATTTCGTAGCGCATCGATTGTAAAAGCGGTGTTTTTCATCTCACTAGCCAGCTGGGAGCCGAATTCGTACAAAGTCGAGGCTTCATCAACTTCACCACGCATTGAGATGGTGTTGAACTGTGCTCGAATTTCAGAGAACGATATCCGGGCGGCTTGCAGACGTTCAAGCAAAGTAAATAGGGCTTCAAGCTGCGCGGTGTGCTGCTGACCTTTCTCGGATAACAATCTTCTACGTACATCGCTGTCGGCTGCCCGCCTCGCTTCAAGCTCCTGTGCTGCAAGCCTCTCTAAAGCTGCCCTGTACTCGATCACCTGTCTATCGAGACGAGCATGGGAGAACTTAAGGTATGCGAGGCTAATGAGTAGGGATAAGACACCGCACGTGAATTTCTTTAGGTTTCTCTGCAGCAGTCGAACTCTGTCCACACCCTCCATCCACTGCACTACTGATGCTGGACGAAGATCTACATCAATCACACCCCCTCCCCATTTCGAGCTGAGCTTGAGCAAGCAGGCCCAAGACCGCATCGAAATAACCCGATTGATAACGGGCAAGCTCGTTATCATCTACATACCGCCGAGCTCTCGATTCGTAATCACCAAAGTTCACGATGCTCGCCGCGGGCAGCTCCACTCTCAACGTATCAATCAGCTCACTTGGTCCGCGCAGTATGATGCTATAGGCCTGATCAACTCGCCCGATTACTCTTATGACTCGCGTGCTACACTCGCTGATCCACGACATAAGAGCTCCGTCGCGACTAATACATTCCTGATACATAGGAATCGTGCCAGTCCAAAGAGCTATCTCGCACACGTTTTCATTTACTTGAATCATCACATAAGCACGTGAAGCTTCGCTCTGAAGACTATCTTGGATAAAGTTGTACCGTGCGGCATATATGGGCGTGATTCTCGAAATCAACTTACTCTCGGTCAAACACACCTCGACGTAGTGCATCACGTGCTGCTCCGATGCCGAGACGACGAGAGTTGTTGCTGTATCGCTTAATGATTCGACGTGCGAGAGGAGCTCGCTTCCAAGTGCGGGCGTATCTTGGTCTGACTCAACTCTAGCTGCTGTTGTATCTCCTCTAGGCTGTGCATGACGAACTATACTGTTCTTACAAAGGTTATTTGGGATGCCTAGCATGAGACGCAGAGAGGGCTCCCCCTCTACATCCTTGAGGCCCTGCTTTACTGCCTGGCGAACTGTCGCCCTACTCCGAACCTTCCCTGAATGCTCACAAATAGCTCCTACCGGAAGTGGAATAGCTCTCAGCGTTAGTTTTTCTTTGCCCATCGCAAACGGCCTTTGTATTGCAATCTCGAGATGGGAGTGGTGAAAGCCGATTGCAGCATAAAGCATCAGTGTTTCTCTCTCTGAACAGCTATCGACAGCCTCTTGCGTGGTGTATATCGGCTATTTGTCTCGTTTGTTGCGAGTCAGAGTGCCGCATTTTAGGCCAAAGGCTCCACGACGCGCTTGCCCCCACGGTTTCATCACGCTACCGTACAGAGAGCGTATCATCATGACTGCAGCCCTTTTTCCGGCACTTACTAATTCATCTATCGAGACCTCAACACAGGGGTTATTAACTGCGGTTATACCGCCGTTGGAGGGAGAGTTTTTATACCAGTACGATCTCCGTGAGCATTCAAACCTACGAGTCGGTGATGTAGTACAGGTTTCTCTCGGCCGCCGGATAACTAATGCGTTTATAATTTCGATTAACTCTCCACGAGACAGGGAGAGCTTCGCCGATATGTCAGGCCGCTCGATCACGGTAAAGCATATCAGCGCCGACGCGCTAACTTCGCACGCATTTAATGAAGAACAGCTATCATTTTTTTCGTGGGTATCGAAGTATTATGCCGAACCACTATCAAAGATTATCGACCTTGCGGTTCCGACTCCATCTTACGGTCGCCACATAACGTATTTCTCTCTCGCTTCTAATTGGGAGCTATCTCTCCAGCGTATTTCCGAGGCGCAGCGAAAAGCTCTCGATTTTCTTGTCGGCGCGTCTAAGCCGTGCTCAGCCACTGAAATTAGAGATGCCTGCGGTGTATCGGGTTCCGTAGTCGCCACTCTCGTGAAAAAAGGAATTCTTGAGAAGGTTACTACCCTTGAGAGCGAGGGGCAGATATCACAGTCCGATGCTCTACGACGCTCAGCAAGCCTTAACACGGAGCAACTTACTTCAGTCCAACTCATTGAACCTGCAATTCATAACTCCTCATTCTCGACGTTTTTGCTTCATGGAGTGACAGGGAGCGGAAAGACAGAGGTTTATCTTGAGTTAATAATTGAGGCACTCAAGCGAGGCCGCTCGGCTTTGATCGTAGTTCCAGAGATAGCTCTTACCCCTCAACTTACGGACAGATTTACAGCTCGCCTTAAGGAGTCGGTGGCAGTACTCCACAGCAGCCTGAAGGCCTCTGAACGATGGAAGCACTGGGAGGATTTAGCCTCAGGTAAGGTAAGGATTGCTATCGGTGCTCGCTCGGCAATATTCGCGCCGCTGGATAATATTGGTGTTATCATAGTCGACGAGGAACATGATTCATCATTCAAGCAGGGAGAGGGCATTCGATATCACGCACGAGATCTCGCACTTGTTAGGGCTAAACTGTCTAACTGCCCCGTAGTGCTAGGGTCTGCCACACCCTCGCTTGAAAGTTACCAGCACGCTACCAGCGGCAAGTATACCTATATAAAACTTTCACAACAGTATCACACGGCTCCACCACCTACCTTAGAGATCATAGACCTGAACAGCGTGAAGCCTTGGGAGATGGCCTCGCGAAGTATTTCGCCCCGCTTTTTGAAGTCACTTGCTCAAGTACTACAGCGAGGAGAGCAAGCTTTTATACTATTCAATCGCCGGGGCTTCGCCAGTTATTTGCAATGTTCCGCTTGTGAGTATGTGATTGGCTGTCCGCACTGCAGCGTGACACTGACGTACCATCAAAACGGCAACTCGCTTTTATGCCACCAATGCAACTTCTCGATGGTACCGCCGGTTGTTTGCCATGGATGTGGAAAAACTGCCAAAGCAGCAGAGAAGAAAGAGCCTCTATTTGCGCTCAGAGGATCTGGAACTGAGCGCGTATTTGATGAACTTGTCACTCTGCTTCCGCAGGCACGCATAGGGAAGCTCGACCGCGATACAGCCTCTAGTATTACCGACTATGTTGAGATCCTCCAAAAAGTGCGCGCAAATGAGATCGATATTCTCGTTGGGACCCAAATGATCGCCAAGGGTCATGATCTGCCGGGTGTTACATTCGTAGGAATAGTCGACTGTGACGTTGGACTTCATATGCCCGACTTTCGAGCGGCCGAGAAGGGGTTTCAGCTACTCACGCAGGTCGCTGGCCGCGCCGGGCGCCGAGAGAAGCAGGGGCACGTCATTCTCCAAACTCGAGTCCCGCATCATCCCAGCATCACAAAGACTACTGAGCAGGATTACCTCGGATTCGCTGAGTCTGAACTTGCAATTCGTCAAGAGCTTGGATACCCACCATTTCAAAAGCTGTTACGGATCATCATCTCTGGAGAGGATCGCACTTCTACGCTCGGTCATGCTAGCACTATCGCTTCTCTTGCTTCTGGATATGGCGAGAAGCACCAAGTTACTGTATTGGGTCCGGCACCCGCCCCGATAGAGAAGGCTCGTGGCCTGTGGCGTTATCACATCTTGGTCAAATCACCCTCTGCACCCATCCTTCAAAATGTAATGCGACAGGTAAAGCGCGACTCGTCTGGCCAAAAGAAAGTTCGGATCGCCTTCGATCTGGATCCTCATGATATGCTGTAGTCCCGATGATACATCGGGCCGCCTATCGACCGAGCTGTTCCGTCAATTGCTGGTAAAGCTGGGCATATTCAACATCAAGAGCATCATATCTTCGCTTCAGATTAAAATATTGCTCATTACTGATTTGAATCTCATTTAGGAGGGTTTGAATTTGTTCTTCTGCTCTTAAGAGCTCACTCTTCATTATAGAGACCTGCTCCTGCATCTGAGCTGTCATTTCGATCTCGGCCATCAGAGCATCCATCTTCTCCGTCGACTCTGCGATCTGAGTGCGCAGTCCATCATTTTTTACCTTGAGATCCATCTCCTTGCGCTGGAGTATCTTAAGCTCTTCCTTGGTCTCCATGGTGCTAGCTTCGAGCTCACGGCTAATCTCCTCAAGCTCGCGGAGTCTACCCTCGACAGATTCCAGCTCCGCCTGCGTAATAGTAACACGACCGCGTTCAGCCTTTAGGGATTCACGCGCTCCCAGAAACTTTTTGGCACTCGCTGAGAACTCATTCTCGCCAGCTAATTCTACACGAATCGACTCGACTTTATTCCACAAGTCCTCCTTCTGACGAACTTCATCCGTCAAAAGCTCATAATCAGCGAGTTTGCCGTCATTTAGATGTCGTGCACGATTAAAAACGATCGCGGCGACAACAGCCCCCTGAAGAAGTCCAACGATTATGATGAGCATCGACATAGTTTATATATCATCAGGAAGCGCATCCACCTTCGCTTGATCTTGGGTGGGCACTTCCTGCTCCTTTTGAGCAACGTCGCTCGTGTTCGCTACCTCCGGCTCCGATACTTCAGCTGGCGGCACATCATCGCCCCCTCCCTGCTTCTCTAAGATCCCGAAGATTGGATCGTTAATTTCTACCGTAGTCGTTGAGATCTTCTCCTCAAGCGCGGAGATCGCGTCTATGAGCTGCTTGTGAGGCACATATTTCTGCACTGTTGCAGCGCTCTTCTTTGCCTGCTTCTTTGTTCTTGATATGAGGGCCGCTGCCGCTGCCGAGCCGACAGTTATCACGAGAGCTAGTGGTATAAGCGGGAGCTCTGCAGGCGCCTCTTTATGTTCTTCTTTAGGCTTTTCTACAACCGGCTCGGGCGTCGGTTCCTGCTCAGTTTGGCGCTTAAAAACTAGTCGCACAGGCAAACTGGTCGCGCTAACTTCTTCGCCCTTCTTAGTGGTTCCTCGGATGACAGCAGTAGCCGTGTACTCACCATCCTGCTTTACACTTTCAAGGGTCGTAGAGGACTCAAGGGCACTACCGCCCTCTCTCTTCACAGGGATCTTAACTTTGCGCCTATCTGAGGATAGCAACTCTACCGTAACCTCCGTGTCTTTATACGCGGCAGCTTCCTTACTGACACGTACACGTAAGATCGAGTTTTCATTAACTTCAGGAGTCACTTCATGCGCGTCTGCGCTGTGGCTGCTACCGTCGCCATGATGTTCATGCTGCTCTTCATGCTCTGTATCGGACTCAACCTCAAGAGAGATCAGACGAGGTCGAACAGAGAACGGGATCTGTTGGCTTTTGACGAATGTAGGCGACTTCGCGACTATCGTGAGCTTATATTCCCCTACTTGATCGAGCCTCACTGGAACCGAGAAGATCCCATCGAGCGCAACCTTGTCGCCACCCTTTCCATCATCGCGAAGCGGCTCTTGCAGCATCGGAGTTGCAACTTGGTCAGTCCGCACAATTTGCACTCCAAACTTCAAAACCTCGCTCATCTCCGGCAGCGAAACAGGCTTAGTCTCCTCATACAAGCGAGCTTGCACAAGCGGAGTGTCTCCGGCTCTCACGACTAAGGGCCAATCCGTCAAAACCTTCAGGTCTGTGAGCACCGTTGCGAATCCATCAGAGTGATCTGTTCCCGTAACTCTCCAATCACCTGGATCTGGCTCTTTAAGGGTAATGACGTCAAAATTTTGCCCTGAAAACCATGTCGCCCAATCTGGATGTTTTTCAAGAGAAAGCAGCTCGCTTTTGGGCGAGATGAGAGAGAGGGCATTTCCTGGCTCGCGATTGATGTAAAAAGTCGCTTCTTCGACATCATCGTCGATCTTGAACCCTCTACCGGTCTGAGCGACCACCTGTGGACGCTTTACTGCAAGAAACAGCTCGGCAAACGAACGATGGAGCTCTTCCGGAGTTGCTGAGTACCAGGTAAGTCCGTCCGTTGCCGCTGCTATCTCTGATAGGAGGGGGCGGTCTGCAAATTCACTAAACGCAACCGTGAAGACTTTTGTTTCCTTCGTCTTCAAATCGGGCAAAATATCATGCACCAACTCTAATGTTCTCGCGAAGGCTAAGCTCGTCTTTGGGTCTGGTTCCATTTTCCCATCGGAGAGCAGCACCATCAACTTCTGCGCTTCCGGGCGGTGACTCGCATCGAGCACCGCTTTCGCCAACTTAATGCCCTCGGATAAATCCGAGTATTGGCCCTCTGGGGTCAGGGCCTGCACCTGCTCCATCACCTGTGGCGCCATCGTTTTCGAGAACGGCTGTAGATCCCGAACTACTTTAGCTGAGTCTGAAAACTGAACCACAGAGATGCGATCTCCATCCCCAAGGAATGAGAGAAGAAGCTTGGCGCTCTCAAAGCGCAAATTCTGGGGGTCGGTTTTGAGCATACTGCCCGAGGCATCAAAGACCAAAACCACGTCTACCGAAGACCGTTGATTCTGAAGCTCGCGCTGGTCGGCTGTTACGGTGTCAGCGCCAATAATAAGACAGGTGAGCGCAAGGCCAAGCACCCACCCGCGAGAAGAGCACCACCGATTGGTGAAAATAGATGTAAGGACGCCAGACATGCAGACCCCAGTATAACCTGAGCAGAAACATGAGCACTATAGTAGGGTTACATACTATCCGCCAAGCGCCTAAGTTTATTGCGGATTGTCCGGCCTTGCTGACCCGTTGATATGCAACGAAGACTGCCTCACACTATTATATTATGGCCGAATTTATCACATCGCGTCGCTGGGGACTCCGCTCCCCCTGGAGTTACGACATCCTAACACCGCTCGGCAGGGCCTTCTGCGCCCTCACGGCCCTCCTGCTGCTGGAGTACGTCCATCCTACGGCCCTGACTGCGCACGCCGAGACAGAGCCTCCCTATGAACTACCGTCCCGCCCGGAGATTCTCAAAATAAGAAGCGCGGTCCTCGAAACTTCCCGAGGCAACCTGTACTTTGAACTACTACCAGAGGAAGCTCCGTGGCACGTAGCAAACTTTAAGTATCTCGCTGATAAAGGTTTCTATAATGGCCTTCGCTTCCATCTGTATATGCCTGGATACCTAATCCAAGGTGGAGATCCTAAAGGAAACGGCAGCGGCGGACCTGGCTACGTCTTACCCGCCGAGTTCAGCGAGCGAAACCATCGACTCGGGACACTCGGGATGGCACGCGTACCAGATGGATACAGCAAAAAAAAACGATCGCTGAATCCTCAACGCTCATCGAATGGTTCTCAGTTTCACATCTTACTTGGAGACGCACCCCATATGGATGGGCGCTACACTGTTTTCGGCAAGCTGTCCGCCGGACACGAGGTGCTGACGAAACTACGAAAGGGTGACTCGATTTCTAAACTGACAGTCTACATACGGGAGGGTGGTCGTTAATTAAGACTCCGACCCTCAGAAAACTAGCTATTTCAGAGGCCTCCTAAAACTACTCTTCCTGGCCATATCACTCATGATCAACGCGAATCCGGCTCCACAAAAAGACCTATTGGTGCCCATCCTCGCTAATTGCCGACAAATACCAATTAAGAGCGTCTGTTAACGACTCATAGACCCTTATTCTCAAATTATTTGTGAAACTACCGCAATTTTCGGATTATATTCGTGCCGTCTAGCGGCCCGATCAACATGGAGCTCTCCACTATGCCGTCACCGACATCACATCAGCCAGGCAGGGATGGTGCTAATCCTCGGTGGCGCAACTCCTTCTTAGAAAAGAGCTCGCGGCAGGCAGACACCCCACAGCACAAGAGCGCAGGCGGCTTGTCAGTGGCCTCCGATGATCATCTTAAACTATTCCTCCGGGACTTAAGTCGGTTTCCTCTGCTCACTCGACACGAGGAGCTCACATACAGCACCGAATTCCAAGCTGCTCGACAGAACTTCTATCAGGTCATATATAGGAACGATCTCGTCGCGCGTCAGGTCTTATCGGCACTCAAAGAGCCTCTTACTAAGGGAACTCGTATCGACCGAATACTGGCGATTCCTGACAAATCAAAAAAATACACTGCCCTATGGAGAAAAGTCGCAATTTTAAATGTCGACACCGCAGACGCAATTCTCAAGCGCAACGCGCGGCTTGTACGCTTAAAAGGGATGCGACAAACAGGCACAGAAAAGCGTAGAAGTATCGAGAAGGAGCTACTGACTAATCGTCGACGTGTTGCTCGCCTTCTCAATGACTGTAAGTTCTCCCGGATTGGGTTGGTTCAAGTTGCTTACGAGAACTTAAAGGTCACAGTTCGCCGAGTCAAAGACGCGCCTCCCGCTGTCCAGTCGCGCGTTTTAGGAGAATCACTAGAGCGAGCTGAACGACGCCTCAAAGTGGCCGAAGCTCATCTAAAAACCATGGTCGATTTTCAAAACAAGCTGACTCTCGGAAATCTCAGATTAGTTGTCGCCATAGCAAAGAAATATCAGGGTCGAGGGCTGTCATTTCTCGATTTAATTCAAGAGGGCAACGAGAGGCTCATTCATACAGTAGAGAAGTACGATCACCGTCGAGGCACCAAATTCGCGACGTACGCCACGTGGTGGATCCGACAGGGAATGTTACGCGCCATACAGACACATGAGTCCACAATCAGACTACCTGGCCATATGCATGGAGTCGCGACAACGCTCCGCGAGGCGAGTAGTCAGCTTAGTCATGAACTTTTACGCAAGCCAACTGTGGAGGAATTATCGCGCCGCGTAGGAGAGCCTACAGATGTTATCACGAAACTTAGCATCATCACGCGTCAGGCCCCCCTACTCAGCAACTCGGAGCGTCCGGAAGAGCAAGCCCCAATCGACTTTCTCGGCGACAAAAGCCAAACTCAGATCCAGGACTTCGAGAGAGCCTCTGACTTAGAGAGTCTAAGGAATGTATTAGCTGATGTCCTTCAACGCCTCTCAGAGCGTGAGCGCGAAATTCTGGTTCGTCGTAGTCAGGGAGAGAAGCTTCGTGAAATCGGTCTCGCGATCAAACTTACCCGGGAGCGGGTTCGTCAGATTGAGGCGGCTGCTCTGCGAAAGCTGCAGGGTATGCCAGACATAGGTCGGCTAGCAAAGTTCTTTGAGCCACAAAAGTAAGTACGCTTATCAGCCTGCTTTTGATCGTTTTTGAAATTATAACTCCATCCTAGAAGCTCATCTCGTAGCGACCATTGCTCCACCAGCGCCTGCGAGAATTCGCTGCGTCCTTTCTAAGTCTCGCAGCGCAGTCATCGTAAGTGCGGTACTGAACGTTGGCCCTATCTGCTGGAATGTGGCTTGCCCGGGATGGGTGATAATATTGTGGCGTGGCATAAACGAAGCGAGCGCCGAGGTCGTAATCTGCTCAGACACCATAGCAAGCCGCCGACGATCCTCAGGTGTCATTATCTCATTAGATTCTGAGAGTGCCGAGCACAGTCGTCCCGCATAGTACAGGCCTGGTGCCCAGTAGTACGGAGCTATTCGATCGGGGCCCGCGTGTGTTCCCTCTCTGGCTACGTTTGCTTGTAGCGAGCCGGAGTACATATAAAATCGCTCTAGGGCTGCAATTGCTTTCTCCGCGTTCTCAGCCGAAGGAGTCAGTAAGAATCTGCAGTATTGAACTGACAAGCCCCTACTTGCGCTACTGCGTGGAGTCTCTACAACGTGGAGGCCTCGAGTTGGATCATAAGGCCATACACTCTCGGTCGCCCCACTTTTAAAGACTTTTTCAAGGTAAAAAGGCGCTAAAGCATCCCGGTGCTCTGGGCGAAGTGCCGCAATCGCACTAAATGTCATCGTTGTATGAAAAAAACTCCCCGTTTTACCAACATTCATTGCGCTATTTTTTTTAAAGGCGGACACAGTCCGGTAGATATCATCTTGTAGCAGCAGCTTTAAATTCTGTCGTTTCGCGGGATCTCGGAGCCCCTCTGGCAGAAGCGCGATGATATCGGGGTGCGGCTCAACATCCTCTAAAACTCGCAGAGCAAATATTCGAGCCCACACGGCAATCTGGGATATGTCGGTTCCAAGGCGTTCTTGTCGCGATGCGCGGGAGAGATCAAAAATCGGCTGCTCAAGCATTGCTCGCAGCGAGTTTTGGGCAAGAGCTCGTTCCTCTCCGGAAAGATTTTCCCCTCGCTCGATTTTTGCTACCGCCCAGTTTGTTATGCCAAGCGCCACGAGAGTTTGCTGCGATAACGTCCACGACGACGATATCGAATCAGCATCGCGAAGATGTGGAATGACAGATCCCATCGTATTCTTCGCTGCCCATGCTGTTCTGTTTTCCTGGAGACGATCCATGACTACTGGTATAGTAATTTCTTTGCCAGCCTTCGCTATCGCCTCTGACAACTCATATTCCCACATCTGCTCGAGGGCCTCACGTACACCCCTCGGCGAAGCGTCTCTCGAAGGAAGGACAAGCGTACCCTCCCGTATCCATGTCGTCATTTTTGCTAGAAATGGAAATGATGGGGTGTTTTTCCCTACAGCGTCACGGTGAATTGCCAAAAGCTCCGCATAGCGTATTGCCAGCTCTCTCACGTGGAGCTGCGTGTGGGCCTCCGCTGAGTCTCCGGGATGCTCAACTCCGGGAACAAAGACCGTGGGAAGCGGAAGCTCCTTTAACGCCTCGAAGCTCTTCATGAGCTGCCCGTATTGTTCCTGGTGCTCCACTGGAACATTAGTCAAAGCTCGGGGGTCAAGTGATCGTCCGTCAGGAAGAGGCACTACCTGAGCCAGAGCGCCTCTATCGTTTGCTTCGTTATCTCGTATTCTCAACGATTGGGAGCTTGCATCATCTGCCCTAACCGCCTTGCTCACTTCTCCGAAAGTCGGTGCCGTGGACGCAGCAAGGAATGCCGCGCTGAACTTGAGGCTTCTCCAGGGATCGCTAGAGGTCGTGGCGTCCCTATGCTGGGAGACACTGCGCTTCATAAATGACTACCAGAAACTCTGACAGTGCCGATCATTACTGGCAAGAGGGCAAATTAAAACGTGCGGCTGCCATGGAGCTCAGGTATTAAGCTTTTTGCCCCGTTTCTTAAGGCGACTGCGAATACGAGACTACCCGCAGCAAGCTGCTACTCGTCCACTAGCAAGGCAAGGATCGTTTTTAACTGGCGCGTGTATCAAGATATGCTAGCAGAAGCTCGTGTTCCTCTCGGCTAAGCTTGCGGTACTTGTCCCGATACTCTTCGGGCAAGTCGCGGTGCATATCAGCCAATTTCTTTGCTGTGAGGGGCGCCACATCCTTTAGCTGAGTTTGGTAGGTCTTCAGCGTGAAAATAATATCACCACACGGAAGCTTTGAAAGCGTTTCGTACTCATTTCGGAGCCACAGCACCTCGCCGATGTTCTCTGCAGTGACCTTGGCTGGACGGTAAGGCGCGAGCAACTCAAGCTCTGGAATCTGAGAAAGGCGCGGATTGAAATTGATAAGAAAATTGACCCTTGCCATCGGGCGCTCTGGTGAGAGGCGCTCGAGCAGCGCATCTATTTTCCCCCCGATTCTGGCGTTAAGCTCCGGAACGGGCGCATGAATCTCTTGAACAGTCTTTCCCATTTTATCCCGAAGACTCCAGTGGGAAGGGAAGCAAACACAGCCGGCGGCCAATCGGTACATCCCGGCTGAATCTCGATGAAGAAGCGTTATATCCTCCTGAATCACTCGAGCCAGAGTCAGGAGTGGTTCTGAAATGCCTTCATCTATCCTTAGTTCCTGGTTGCGGCCCTGAATCTGAAGTGAGTCATTGCTGAGGCTAAACCTCTCCGGATATCTTCTGCAGACAGCGCTAATCACATCGGACAAAATTTGGCGCGAACCGACAAGAGCCTCCGGCGTCACTTGGTAAACATAATCACGAGTGCTCGCAATGAGTCGCTCTTTTTCCTGCATGATTGCGTCATAGTTATCATCGATTCTGAAGCGATCCTCTGCAGCGACTGGAACGAGATCCATTCGCTGCACCCCTTCGTACCCCGGAGTCTTTCGGGCCAAATCGGCCGCAGGATATGCCACGCTCCTAAATGGATCGAATGGATTCACATCGTGGATGGTGTGCCTGCTAGAGCTGGGATCCATAATTCTCTCCGAGATAGAGTGTCGCAACTACATCAAAAACCAACTGAAAATTACTCATCCACCTGCACCCATAATTCTCAGTGCGCACGTGATTAAAGCCAACTGTTCGCCACTGCACCTGTTCGAACTGCACAGCAAGCCATTACTGGCCTAAGTTTGTCGAACGTCTGAGCGAATCTATTCGCCCCCGCTCCCTGGAAACCTCGGCGTCGAAGCGCCCACGCTCCTCAGCACTCATCGACTTATAGGCTTTCGTTTTCTGGCTAGCTTCAAGAACAGATACCAATGTTTTCAATGCATCACGCTTTCCACTCTCAGTTTGAATCCTCCGCGTGGCATGGATTCCTCGACTCACCACCGCAAAAAGCTGTCGGTTGACCGCCTCGAGGATGGCGTTACTGGACTTGGGATCCTCTAGTTTAGCCAGCAACTCCGCCGCGGTTGGGGCTCGTTTACCCAACACTGTCTGGTCTTGCTCCGTTTTCGCATCTCCTCGAAATTTTTCCAGCGCCTCGCGGGCAAATTTCTTCAGCGGTCCCGGCGCCGTCCTCGATAAAACTTCAAAAAATGAAGCGACGAGAGAGACTGTTTCCGCAGCCTTGCCTGGATCGGCGTGTTTTAGGTTGAGATAGGCGGGGTTAAGAAATACCTGCGCCATATGTGCCATGGGTGTCGTGCTTGTCTTAAGTCGTGCCTGCGCCACCTCAAAATAGCCATCGATCCACGTTCTAATCGCCCCGGTATGGTTGGAACGACGAATCTTGTCGTAAAGGTCACTGTTCTCCTTCATGAGCGCCTCGCGAAGCGCCCTTTCCACCTCTGCATCAACTGCGATCATCCCAGGCTTAGGAGAAGTTGAAGGTGCGGGCCGCTGAGGACTTGCTGATTTCGCCTCTGCAGGCGGATCTTCTCGTACCACACTGGGAGGTCTGAGAGCGCCCATACTGACTCGGTCTATGCCCGCGGTAGTAGAGCCCGAAGCACTCGATCCCTTCTGAGGCAGTTGCGGAACTCTCAACATTGCTCCCTCGGGGCCTCGAAGCCCCTCCGAGGAGATTAGATATCGAAATCCACCCGCTTTTTTCTCTTGCAGGATTATTCTGATCTCAGCCACTGGTAGTGGGGGCCCGAGTGGCTCTCCGGTTAATTGCCGAAATTGAACCACTGCCCCTGCTCTGCATCGATAGAGAGTC
>OMII01000102.1 GCA_900299055.1 Pseudomonadota bacterium
CTCGTGGGCTCGGAGATGTGTATAAGAGACAGATACTACACCAAGAGCGGCAACTCGATTCAGGCCCGCGGAGTTAAGCCAGATATCGAGGTCGACGTGGCCGCCGCAGCGGCAGATGAGGGGGCGCCATCAACAAAGAGGGCGCCATTATCTGAGATTCGAGAGGAGGACCTGCCGGGAGCTATTTCAAACCCGAGCGGGGGGAGCTCGGAGGGGGATGCAATGAAAAAGATCAACAAGACGCCGACGATACGGCCTGATCTTTCGAGTATTAATCCTGAGACGGTGGATTTAACGGAGTGGGGACAGAAAGATATTCAATTTCAGAGAGCCCTCGACCTATTGAAAACATTCAGTGTTTTCAAGGCTCCTCAAGCCCCAACCACTTGAACCGTCTTACCGGCTAGACTATACTCCCCCGACCATTTAGGCGTGTAGCTCAGTTGGTTAGAGCGCTTGCTCGACAAGCAAGAGGTCCACAGTTCGACTCTGTGCACGCCTATTCACAAGAAAGGCCAATAACCCCGTCAAATTGGGGTAGTACGGGCCTCTAATGACGTTCTTTGGTCCTGGTCTTGATCAGTACGCGAGGAAAGTGTAGGTAAGGATGTTCTATGCCAAAGATAAAGACTAACAGAACTGCGCGTAAAAAGTTTTCGATCAACAAGAAAGGCACGATCAAGCGGGGTAGCGCTCACCATAGCCATAACACCGCAAAGAAGAGCCCGAAGCAGAGAAGAAATCTCCGCAAGATGAATACTGTTGATAAGACCAACGCTGGCGCGGTTCGACGTCAACTCCCTTACGCATAAGGCAGGGAGAGTAGGGTCGACAGGTAATTTACGTTTTGAGGTGTACCAATGAGAGTTAAACGCGGAACAGCAGGCCATCGCCGTCACAAGAGAAGGCTCAAGTTAGCAGAAGGATACCGTGGTCGTCGCAGCGATTGTTTCAAGCTCGCTAAGCGTGCAGTTGAGAAGGCGCTCCAGTTTTCCTATCGCGATCGTAGGGCCAAGAAGCGTGATTTCCGCGGCTTGTGGATAATGCGTATTAACGCAGCTGCGCGCTTGAATGGTCTTAGCTACAGCAAGCTCATTAAGGGTCTGTCGGACGCCAACATTCAGCTCGACCGAAAGGTCCTCGCTGAGATCGCTTTTTCGGATCCAGCATCATTTGCTGTAGTGGCCGAGAAGGCTAAGGCAGCGCTCTAAGCTAACGGCTATGAGACTCCCCGAGGCAGAATCAGGGGGCTCCGAGTCAGACAGAACCGGCGATCCACCGACAACGTTTCAGGTGGCGCCGGTTTCGTCTTTGTGGGTTCAGAGACTCGTCGAGATCGATTCGACGTGGAATCCGCATTCCTGGTCGCAGAAGCTTTTTGAGCGTGAGCTCCTCAATCCCTCTTCCCGGATTAGGGGGGTGTTTCACAAGGAACTCTTGATTGGATATCTCATCGCTCACGTAGTGATTGATGAAGCTCATATCGTTTCTTTTGGTGTCCACCCCGATTGGCGTAGAGTAGGGGCCGGCCGTTATCTACTGACCGATTACCTCCGCATGGCTCGCCTTGAGGGTGTTAAGGTCGTTACGTTGGACGTTCGCGTCGGGAATCTGGCAGCGCAAGGATTATACAGGGCCCAAGGGTTTCAAGCCGCGGGCCTACGACGTCAGTACTATTCGGACAACGGTGAGGATGCTATCACCATGAGACTCGAGCTTTATCCAGCTCGCTGAGGGAAGGCTCTTATGTATAAATCCGTTATTCGTCCCTTGTTCTTCAGTATGCAGCCAGAGACTGCGCATGATGTTATGCGCGCAGCCTCTCGGTGCGCGAATCTTCCGTTGGTATCGACTGTCATCGCTGGTCTGCGTGGTGAGAGTGATGCCCGCCTGCGCGTCTCCGTAGCAGGTCTCTCGTTCGCGAATCCGGTAGGTTTGGCCGCAGGGCTCGACAAAAATGCCGAGTTACTTGGACTGTGGAGTGCATTAGGTTTTGGTCATGTCGAGCTTGGAACGGTAACGGCACTGTCGCAACCGGGGAACCCTAAGCCGAGAATCTTCCGATACCCGTGCGATGAGGCGTTGATAAACCGAATGGGATTCCCGTCTGAAGGAGCTGATATGGTCGCAAGAAGGCTCAGCTCGATGAAAAAGCGGCTTACAGCGTTGCCTCCTATCGGACTGAATATTGGCAAATCGAAAGTGACCGACATCGATCACGCTATTGAGGATTATCTTTATTCCTACAAGACTCTGGCACCATTGGCTGATTACGTAACGGTTAACGTTTCATCACCGAACACGCCAGGGTTGCGGCAGTTGCAAGAGCGGGAGCGGCTGTCAGCGTTGCTTGTTGCGATTCAAGGCATAAATGTTGATAAAAAGCCGCTCTTTGTGAAAGTTGCTCCAGATCTCTCACACGCGGCGATTGAGGAAGTCATCGACTGCTGTGATGCCGCTGGTGTAGCCGGGCTTATAGCCACTAATACGACACTTTCGCGCGAGGGGCTCTCCGTTGAAACCAACGAAACAGGGGGGCTCTCTGGAAAGCCACTGCGCCAAAAAGCGCTCGAAGTGGTGCGTTTTATCGGCACGCGGGTCCGGGGTAAGATGGCGCTTATAGGGGCCGGAGGCATAGCTAGCTATGAGCATGTTCTCGATATGCTCTCGGCCGGGGCGTCGGCGGTCCAGGTATACACCGGGTTAATTTACGAAGGCCCTGGAATTGTGAGGATCATCTGCCGTGATCTCACGCGCTATATGGATGCCCATGGCTGCACTTCGTTAGCCGAGGCGGCAGCACTATGGGAAAATAGGTCATAATATAAGCCTTTTAGCCCCGCGTTTGACCTAGACGGGCAGAGTTTGGTATTCTCCTCCAGTCGTGGAGGGTCTTGAGAGATAGATAAGAGCCGCTAATTCCTGCGAGAAAATAGCGATTCTGGTCAACTTTCTTCGCTGTAGCAGCCGCAAGTTTGTTACAATCTCGTAGCCTTGTAAGCATCAGCGACAACCCACTAAACGAACCGTCCCAAGGGAGGGGAGCTAAGTTGAAAACCAAGAGTACCGGTCCCAAGTCAACCAGCGCGAAGAATTCAAGTGCGAAGGCTGTAAAGGCCAAGGCAGCGACGAAGGTTGCCAAGAAGTCGATAAAGCCTGCAGCTAAGGCGAAATCGCCGGTTGTTGCGCTTGCTGCGGTGAAGACCACGCGTAGTGCAGTCGTTGTCGCTAAGACGAAAGGAGTGGTCGTGGAGAAGGTGTCTGTCACAGAGCGCATTTCAGCGTCCAAGTTGGTAAAGAGTTCGGCTGAGGTCGTTGCGCTGAAGAGTTCGAAGACGAAGCTTACGCTTGTTGCTAAATCAGACACAAAGGTGCCGGCGACAAAGATCAGTCGGTCGGAGCCACATCAGCTTGGTAGTAAGGTCATAACTGGAAAGTTTGGGGTTGATGCGGCCGTAGTAGCTAAGCCCATCGTTGCGTTAAAAAGCCAAGATAAACCAGCTCCAGTCGTCACGACGGGTGAATCGATTAGTTTTAAGTCTGGTGACAAGATAGTGTATCCGGGCCACGGCGTTGGAGAGATTGAGGGAATCCGCACAACGGTGCTTGGTGGGCAGGAGCATCACATTTACAACATTAAGATTCTTGATAGCGGGATGAAGGTAATGGTTCCCGTGTCTCAAGCCGCTGCTGTCGGTCTGCGCAAGATTATTGATAAGAAGGCAATTGATGAGGTCTTCTCAATCCTAAAAGACCGTGATTTCAAGATCGACACGCAGACATGGAATCGGCGTTTCCGTGAGTATTCACAAAAGATTAAGACAGGTTCAGTGTTCGAAATCGCTATAGTGCTTCGTGATCTCTCGGTGTTAAGCGCTGATAAGGAGCTGTCGTTCGGAGAGAAAAAGATGCTCGATATGGCAGAGACGTTGCTCGTCTCAGAGATCGCCATCGCGAAGGCTCGCCCTCACGATAAAGTAGTGGGTGAGCTGCGAGCGTTGTTCGCGTAGTTCCACCAGTTCTTGTATGTATCCATACGCAGTGATCCTTCCAGCGGCTGGCAGTGGCAGCCGCATGGGAGCGGCTGTTCCTAAAGTACTTCTTCCATTGCCGGGTGAGGCGATTCCGGAGCGGTCAGTGCTGCGCCACTCGGTGGACGCGTTTCTTAGGGATTCCTTTTGCCGTTGCGTGGTCGTGTGCGCGCCGGCTGAGTATCTTGAGCAATGCAAGGAGCAGGCTTCATCGGATTCTAGAGTGTTGGTTGTCGAGGGCGGGAAAACTCGACAGTCTTCAGTTTTTTTGGGTGTCGCTGCCCTCAGAAAAATAGTGTCGATTGAATCAGATATGGTAACGCTCGTGCACGATGCCGCGCGAGCGTGTGTTTCTGCAGCTGTTATCGAGCGGGTAATAGCAGCAGTAGTAGAGCACGGTGCTGCCACAGCGGCTGTTCCGATAGTTGACTCGGTGTGTCGAGCCTCCTCGGAAGGTAATATCTCTGAATATGTGGAGAGAGAGTCGTTGTGGTCGATTCAGACCCCGCAGGGATTTCGTCTGGGCGATCTTTTCAACGCCCACCAGCAGGCGCTTGAGCGAGGATTTGAAGGTCTCGATGATGCATCCCTTCTGCTCTCCGAGCGCAAGGTAGTCTTGGTCGAAGGAGATCGTTTGAATATCAAGATCACACGGCCGGAAGATCTTCTTGTGGCTAGTATGGTGTGTAGCGCGAGGGGTAACTGAAATGGAATTTCGCATTGGCCAGGGTATTGATATTCACCCGTTTCAAGAAGGGCGCCCGTGCGTTCTTGGAGGAGTGGAAATTCCGAGCTCAAAAGGGCTGCAAGGCCACTCTGACGCTGATGCCTTAGTGCACGCGTTGATGGATGCGATTCTCGGCGCAACGGGCCGTCGGGATATCGGAACGTTATTTCCGGACACGGATCAAGCTTTTAAAGACGCGGACAGCTGTGAACTGTTGCGCCGGGTTTGGTCTCTTGCAACTAGCGAGGGCTGGTCGCTTGTAAACGCAGACATCACGCTTTTGGCTGAGGTGCCGCGGGTGAAGCCGTACGTTACCCAGATGCAAGTAAAGTTGAGCGAGATACTTGGTGGTGAGCCGTCGCGAGTCACGATCAAGGCTACGACAACCGAACGACTTGGCTTTATTGGTCGAGAAGAGGGTGTTTTAGCGAGTGCGGTAGTTCTTATTACACGCTAGAATCCGACTGTTGCGGTAGGCGTGACTTTAAGTAGAGGCGCCTTAAAAAGAATCAGAAAAGTATGGAATACAGAAGACTGGGCTCGTCGGGCCTTAAGGTAAGTGAGCTTTCGTTTGGTTCATGGGTCACATTTCAAGCGCAGTTGGACGATTCAAAAGCGCTGGAGTGTATACGGACCGCCTTGGATCACGGAGTTAATTTTTTCGATAACGCTGAAGTCTATGCGGGCGGCGAGGCTGAGGCGATCATGGGCCGCGTCTTCAAGAAGCTCGGGCTTCGACGAGTGTCCTATGTGGTTTCGACTAAGTTTTATTGGGGCCTGCACGAGGGGGCGAATGAGAGAAATACGCTCAACCGAAAGTACTTGATGCAGGCCATCGATGGTTCGCTAAGGCGTTTCCAGATGGACTATGTTGATCTCGTTTTTTGTCACCGACCTGACCCTCATACCCCCATGGAAGAGATAGTGCGGGCGATGAATGACATGATAGTTCAAGGCAAGGCTATTTACTGGGGAACGTCGGAATGGAGCGCGGATCAACTGATGCACGCCTGGCAGGTGGCCGACCGCTACGGGCTTCACAAGCCACAAATGGAGCAGCCGCAGTATAATATGTTTTTCAGAGAGCGAGTGGAGCGTGAGTATGAACGGCTCTACTCGGAGCTCGGTCTCGGACTTACAACCTGGAGCCCCCTGGCGTCAGGGCTTTTGACCGGCAAATACAATGCTGGGATCCCAAAAGGTAGTCGCGCAAGCCTGCCGGGATATGAGTGGTTAGCTGAGCGAACAATTACAAAGGAGAGGCTGGAGACTGTTAGGCGTTTGCACGATGTTGCGGTAGACCTAGACTGTTCTATGGGGCAATTAGCGATAGCCTGGTGTTTAAAAAACGCACATGTCAGCACTGTAATTCTGGGAGCAAGTTCAGTAGCCCAGCTCGGAGAGAATCTAGAAGCGCGACGAGTTGTAGCAAAGCTCACCCCTGATGTAATGGAGCGAATTAATTCGCTGCTAGGAAATGATCCGCACGTCCGAAAATAGCGAGTGGCTTTGATGGGGGGCGTGTAGTGCCACCATCTTTCTATGCTGCTATTTGCTGTTCATACCTCGTGTTGATTGATTCCACTTTCATCAGAAGAACGAGTAGCTGATCTGCCATACACCGCTTCCCGTCGGAGTAGATGGAGATCTGATTTGGGTTGAGAAATAATTGGTTTAGACCGAGTACCACCGGCCCCGGACGCTTCCGCTCTGCATTGGTTCTGAGAATAAGACGCTTAGCCAAGCTTGAACCCTGAGAGTCGCACCCAAACATCTCCGTAAGCCATACTGGCTGTTTTGAGATTGCGTAGTCCAGACTCGAAGCAAGGGAATCTTTCTCTCCACTAAGCAGCATTTCGGCCTTTCCCGCGCACGTTCTGAGCACAAGTAACGACAGTCCCTTTACGGCGCTAGTCCACTGAAAGGAGCCAGCTTGCCGTAGGGGGCCACTTGTTTTGCCTCGCACGGCTATTCGGGTTTGGCTCGTAGCGCTATCTCGGTATTGAACTTCAATTAATTCGCCGACTTCGAAGTATAAAGCGAGGGACCTCATAATTCCTCCGTAATGACTGTCGTGGGGGATGAAATGTCTCATTCACAGAACAATTCACCTGACGAAACGCAGAAGTATAAGAGATTCCCAAGCCTTGCAACTGAGTCTCAAAATCGGCAGAACTGTCGAGAGTAAATGAGCAGATTTGTGAAAATCATCCCGCGTTTCCGGCGGTGGACGTGATAAGTCGGGAGTGTTTAAGCGGAGGTGAGGGGGGCTTTTAACCAAGTACAGAATGCTGGCGCATCTCTGCAACAAGACTTGAGAGGAGTGAGCGTTGTGATGCTAAGAGGCGCTGGGGAGAATCGCACTCCTGAAGACGCCCTTGCTCGAGGGCGATAATAAGATCGGAATCGATGATAGTAGCAAGGCGGTGAGCGATAACGAGAACTGTGGAGTCTCGAAAGTGCTCTCGAATCGTTTTTTGAATGGCGAAATCCGTGGCCACATCAATAGACGCAGTGGCCTCATCGAGAATGATAACTTTACTTTTGCGAAGAAGCGCGCGGGCGAGGCAAATGAGCTGTCGCTGGCCGCAGCTAAAATTAAATCCGCCCTCGCGAACGCGAGTCATTAGACCCTGCGAAAGCGAGTCCAGAAGGTCGCCTAGCTGCGCCCTGCAGAGCGCAGAGTGTATTGCTGCCTCATCGTAATGGCCAAATGGATCAAGGTTCTCACGCAATGTTCCGGAGAAAAGAACGGGTTCCTGCGGTACTACAGTGACCGAAGAACGCAGGTGCGAGAGCTTGATACCGGAAATATCGTGCCCGTCTATAGTGATTGCACCTGACTCGGCCTCGATAATGCGCATCATGGTAAGGATCAGAGTGCTCTTCCCGGAGCCGGTTCTCCCGACGATGCCAACGCGTGTGCCGGCCGGAATAAAGCACGATATGTCATGTAGAGCGGCAGGTAACTCGGGACGGTAGCGAGCGGAGAGGTTGGAGATTCTAATTTCTCCTGCCAATGGCCAGTTGCTGGGAACCTCCCCGAGCAGTTTCTCGGAAGGAGTCTGAGCGTACCGTTCAATTCGCTCGAAGGATGTTAGGTTGCTCTCAACCATTGAAATACTTCGAATCGCCCAGTTCATAGCGCCGGTCACCGAACTGGCGTATGTCAGCATGAGGCCGGAGAAGCCGACTCCCAGGGCAGTTTCGAAGCCCAGAGAGGTTGTCAGGCCAACGCCAAGAATCAGGCATGAGCCAAGCAGTTCGAGGCGGATTCCAATCCAACGGTTGGCTCCGGTCTGGTTGTAGGAGACTCGGCAATTACGGTCTACTAATGCGCGGAATTTTTGTGAGAACTCGTGATTGACTCGGCACGAGCGTAGACTTTCGATACTTGAGAGAGACTCCGAAAGAAGTGCGAATACAGGCGATAATGTCACGGAGTACATTCTCTGAACGTCTCGAGATATTGGCCGAAACATCTGCTGTAAACTATAGTAAGCAATTGCGATTGGTCCAATAAGGATGAGTGTAACAGGAGCTAGTATCGCGATGACGATACAGACGGAGATGGTTTCAAACAGGCAGTGTCCCGCGTCTATGAGTGAAGAGGGCAGACTGAGTTCTATAGTCTCCAAGTCTCGACTAAAGCGGTTTATGATGCGACCGACTGGATTTGACTCAAAAAATCGAAGCGGAGCGTGAAGCACCCCGTCTAATAATGAGTCATGCGATTTGACTCCTGCTGCAAGGCCACGAGTGAGGGTATACATCGCTCGAAGATATACAACTGAACACAACAGGAAGATGATTGCCACGTAGCCTGCCAGGAAATGAGTGAGGTCTCCGGGCGCGAGCTGAGACGATCGTGCGACCCAAAAGTCCGCAGCAACAGAGGCGAGCTGACGGCCGAGGAAAAGACTAATAAGAAAACCAAGGGTAATGCCAGGTGCGAGTCGGTCAATGTATTGCCGTACAGATCCCCATTCAATCCGGCCGAATCCGCGATCCTCTTCGCTTATTATCTCGTTTGCTGAGCCGTTCTCTTCGTCAGTTACCGATAAAGGTGGCAGGTTCTCCAGATGCTGCTCGTGCAGTATTGTCTCGTCTACTGCATGGGACATTTTTCGGTGGTATTCGAGCAGCTGTGAGAAGTGACTGCCATCACGGGAAAGCTCTTCGGGCGTCCCACTCTCTAGTATCGCCCCTTCACCCATCACCACGATCCGATCTGCCAATAGGGCGTACTCAAGGCGATGGCTAACAAGTATTCGGGTCGAATACGCCATTTCACCGCGGATCATGTGGCGGAAGACCTGATTCGCCACTTTTGGATCAAGGGCGCTTAACGGGTCGTCTAGTAAGTAGATGTCGGCGCCACGATACATAACTCGAGCAAGCGCCACTCGTTGACGTTGGCCGCCAGAAAGATTTACGCCTCGCTCGCCGATCTGCGTTTTGTCGCCATAGGGTAATGTCTTAAGATCAGGCTCTAGCCCGCTGGCGAAAATAGCCCGCGCATAGCGAGCTTCGTCAAAGGGAAGTCCAAGAGTAATATTCTGCTGAATCGAGTCGCTGATAATCCAAGCGGTTTGGGCACAATATCCAAGAGAGCCGCCAACTGCGATTTCTCCCGTGATTACATGAAGCTCCCCGAGGATGCTGAGAAGTAGCGCTGACTTGCCGGCTCCAACAGCGCCGACAATTACGACAAGTTCCCCTCTTGGTATTGAAAGTGATTTTATCTTTACAGCCTCGGTCGCAGGGCTCCAACCACAGACGACATCTGTCAGTTTTATCGCATCAGGCAGCTCTGCTAAAGGTTGGACGGGGGTGTGGTCTGGAGTCTCAAGGAACGACTCGATACGCTGAAGTGCAACCCAGGATTCAATACTCGAAAAGAGAGTGTTGGGAAGATTGTTGAGCGCGAATCGAAGGAGCACGAAGAGAGAAAGAACGGGAAAAATAGTAGCAGCATCGAGGGTCATGCCGCGCGACAGAGCTGCGGCGCACGTGACTGCCATCGCGACAGCGGGAGCGCTTCCCGATGCAAATGAGGAGAGCGCAGATAGCTTTGCGATTTTCCTGTCTCTTATACACATCTCCGAGCCCACGAGACGCTACGCTATCTCGTATGCCGTCTTCTGCTTGAAA